>JAQVVW010000313.1 GCA_028698765.1 Methanoculleus sp.
TCTGACAATCATGGGATCCCTGAATACAGGTAGTAGGATTCTGTTTAGAATAACCCGCCTATAATTATGCCGATATCTATCGCCCGTCGGGAGGAAAGAGTCCGGTGCTTCCAGCACTCAATGTTTGGGGGCGGCAGGGGTGCGGCGGAAGGAAGAGGCCATTCAGTCCGACGCGGGAGCCTCCCCCCCGAGCCGCAGCCTGATAATCTTGTAGGCCTCCCCCGCGAGGAGCACCGGAAGGCCGAGCAGGGCGAGCAGACCCCAGTCGGCGAGGGCCAGCGGCGCCGTCCCGAGGAAGACCTGCAGAATCGGGACGTAGACCACCAGAGCCTGGAGGGCGAGGGTCCCGAGGATCGCGAGGAGCAGGGTGGGGTTCGTGAAGAACCCGATCCGGTGGAGGGGGAACCGGAACGACCGGAAGTTCAGCACGTTATAGAGCTCGAAGATGACGAGGCCGGTAAACGCCATCGTCCGTGCCCGGACGATGTCGACCTCATAGAGGCTGGAGAAGACGTAGATCGTCAGGAGGCCGAGCCAGACCCCGATGATGAGGATGACGAGGTAGGCGTTTCGCGTGAGGATGGACTCCTGGGGATCCCGCGGCCGCCTCCGCATGACGTCCCGCTCGGCGGGCTCGAGGCCGAGCGCGATGGCGGTGAGGCCGTCGGTGACCAGGTTGATCCAGAGGATCTGGATGGGGATGAGGACCAGCGGCAGGCCGAGGAAAAGCCCGCCGATGATCGCGACGAGTTCCCCGACGTTGGAGGAGAGGAGGTAGCGGGTGAACCGGGCGATGTTGTCGTACTCCCGCCTTCCCTCCTCGACACCGGCGACGATGCTTGCGAAGTTGTCGTCCACGAGCACCATGTCGCTCGACTCCTTCGCTACATCCGTCCCCTTGATGCCCATGGCGATCCCGATGCTTGCCTTTTTGAGCGCCGGAGCATCGTTGACGCCGTCGCCGGTCATGGCGATGACCGCACGCTCCCGGGAGAGGAGATCGATCACCCGGAGTTTGTGCTCCGCTGTGACCCGGGAGAGGACTTTCGTCTTCCGCAGGCGGGCTTCGAGTTCATCGTCGGCCATCGCTTCGAGATCCGCCCCGGTCAGTGCTCCAACGCTCGACAGGCCGAGATTCTGAGCGATGGCGGAGGCGGTCAGCGGATTGTCTCCCGTGATCATGATGACGTCGATCCCGGCGCTCTTACAGAGCCGTATCGCCTCCGCCGCCTCGGGGCGCGGTGGATCAACGATCCCGGTTAACCCGAGAAAGATCAGGTCCTCCTCCACCGAATCTTCGGTCCACTCGATACCGTCCGGGAGCGGGCGGCATGCCGCCCCGAGCACCCGGAGCCCGCCGGAGGCATACGCGTCGATCTCCGCGAGGAGGGCATCGCGAAGGTCATCCGTGAGCGACACCACCGATCCCTCAAGGAGCACCCGGGACGAACGGGAGAGGAGAACCTCCGGCGCCCCCTTCACGTGGGCGACGTCCCCTCCTTCTTCGGGGTAGATGATCGTCATCCGTTTCCGGGTGGAGTTGAACGAGAACTCCTCTGCTGCCTCCGGGGCGTCGTCGCGGGAGAGGCCCGCTTTCTCCGCCGCGACCACGAGCGCCCCCTCGGTCGGCGTGCCGAGGATCCGCCATCCCCCCTCCGTGAGGGAGAGGGTGGCGTGGTTGCAGAGGAGGACGGTGCGGAGGAACTGCCGGAGCCCCGGGTTCCCGAGGGGGTCGATGGGTTTTTCCTCAACAAGGAACTCTCCCTCCGGGGCGTAACCGGTCCCGGTCACCGCGACCTCGGCATCAGGCGTCCTCACCCGGACGACCGCCATCTCGTTCCGGGTGAGGGTCCCGGTCTTGTCGGTGCAGACCACCGAGACCGCACCGAGGGTCTCCGATGCCGGAAGGTTGCGGATCAGGCAGTTCTTCCGCATCATGGTCTTGATGCCGAGGGCGAGCGTGAGCGTCACGACCGCCGGGAGCCCCTCGGGGATCACCGCCACCGCGAGCGAGACGCCGATGAGGAACATCTCCAGGAACTCCCGCTGCTGCAGGAGACCGACGGCGACCGCAATCACCGCGATGGCGATCGCGATCACCCCGAGGTCGCGGCCGAGGCGGTCCATCTGCCGGGCAAGGGGCGTCTGTTCGTCCTTGACCCGCTGGGAGAGGCCGGCTATCCTGCCGAACTCGGTCTCCATCCCGGTGGCGACGACCACGCCCCGTCCGTGTCCGTTGACGACCGTCGTGCCCGAGAACGCCATGTTGCTCCGCTCGGCAAGGGCGGTCCCGGAAGGGAGCACCCCCGGCGCCTTGTTCACGGGCGATGACTCACCCGTCAGCGGCGCCTCGTCCACCTCGAGCGAGGTCGCCTCGACGATGACAAGGTCGGCAGGCACCCGCTCCCCCATATCAAGGAGGACGAGATCGCCGGGCACGATCCCCGACGCGTCGATCTTCTCCTGTCTCCCGTCGCGGACGACCACGGCGTTCTGGACGAGCATCTTCTTCAACGCCTCGATCGCCTCGCCGGCCTGCCACTCCTGCGAGAATCCGAGGAGCGCGTTCAAGAAGACGATGATCAGGATAGCGACGGCGTCAAGATATGCGTCGACAAGGAACGAGACTGCTGCAGCGATGATCAGGATGACGATCAGGACGCTCTGAAACTGCCGCAGGAATATCTGGAGGCGGGTCTCCCGGGCCTCTTCGCGGAGGATGTTCTCCCCGTAGCGCTGCAGTCGCTCCTCGACTTCGTTTGTGGAGAGCCCGGCCGGGCCGGCGCCGAGTTTCTGCCTGATCTCCTCCGTGGAGAGGGTGTACCAGTCGGGAGGAGAGGCTCTTTCGT
>JAQVVW010000314.1 GCA_028698765.1 Methanoculleus sp.
GAAGAAGTAATCCATCGTCTCGAGCCGCTGGCCGGAGGTTTTGTCGATCTCGCTGATCCGGTCCACCTCGTCCCCGAAGAGTTCGATACGGATGATGTTGTTGAAGTAGCCGGGGACGATATCGATGGTGTCGCCCTTCACCCGGAACCGGCCCGGCGCGAGTTCGATGTCGTTGCGTTCGAACTGAATCTCGATGAGCCTCCGGATGATATCGTCCCGCCGCATCCGGTCCCTGACCTTTACCTCAAACCCCATCCCCTGGAAGTTCGCGGGGTTGCCGAGACCGTAGATGCAGGAGACCGAGGCGACGATGATGGTGTCGGGGCGGGAGAGGAGCGATGCGGTCGCTGCAAGGCGCATCTGCTCGATCTTGGGATTGATCTGGGCGTCTTTCTCGATGTAGAGGTCGCGCTTCGCGATGTAGGACTCGGGCTGGTAGTAGTCGTAGTAGGAGACGAAATACTCCACCCGGTTATCGGGGAAGAACGACTTGAACTCGTTGTAGAGCTGGGCAGCAAGCGTCTTGTTGTGGGCGATAACGAGGGTAGGTTTCTGGACCTCCTCGACGACGTTTGCTATCGTGAACGTCTTCCCCGACCCCGTGACCCCGAGAAGGGTCTGGAACCGCTCGCCGCGGGCGAGCCCGCCGGTGAGTTTCCGTATCGCGTCGGGCTGCGATCCGGTAGGCTTAAAATCTGCTTTCAGGTGAAATGCCGTCATGGTGTTACCGCCTTCTTCCGCAGGGTTCTGTGGTAGGTGATCGCGAACCGGTGCGCCTCGTCGCGGATCTCCTGGAGGAAGAGCGACGCCTTCTCGTGCCTCTCAAGGGGCAGGGGGTGGGAGAAGCCCGGCACGAAGACCTCCTCCTCGCGCTTCGCAATGGCCGCGATCGGGACCTTGATCCCGAGGTCCCTGAGCACCGCGGTTGCCGCCGCAAGCTGCCCTTTCCCGCCGTCGACGAGGATCAGGTCCGGGAATTCGCCGCCCTCCTTCTGCAGGCGCGAGTAGCGGCGCCGGACCACCTCGGCGATGGCCGCGAAGTCGTCGACGCCCTCGACCGTCCGTATCCGGAACCGCCGGTAGTTCCGTTTGTCGGGTTTCCCCCAGAGGAACCGGACCATCGAGCCCACCATCGCCGTCCCGGAGAGGTGGGAGATATCGAAGCACTCGATCGTGACCGGGAGGTCGGGGAGGTGCAGGCGGCGTTTCAGTTCGTCGAGTTTGATCCGGTCCCCAAAGAACCCGATCTCGACGTTCTTCCTGACCAGGTCGAGGAGGTTCTTCTTCTCGCCCCGCTGCGGCACGACCACCCGGACCCGGCCGCCCCGGAGGTGGGAGAGGTAGCCAAAAAGCGCGTCGTCAACCGGCTCCGGGAGGATCACCTCCTCCGGGGGCTCGTTCTGGGCGTAGTAGCGGGCGAGGAACTCCTCGAGGAACCCCTCCGTCTCGTCGAAGGTGTACTCATGCTTCCCGGCGAGCGTTCCCCGGTCGACGTTGAAGAGCATCAGAAAGACGGTTCCCTCGCTCACGATATAGTTGACGATATCCTCGTTGTAGGTCTTCTGCCGGTCGACGTGCTGCCGCTCCCGAAGCCCTTCGAGGGCCGCAACCTGGTCGCGGAGCTCCATCGCCCGCTCGTACTCCTGCCGTTCTGCGTGCGCAGCCATCTCCTCGCGGAGGGTCCGGATGAGCCCGGCGATATCCCCTTTCAGGACCGCCTCGGCCCTCCGGACCCGCTCGCGGTAGTCCTCCTCGCCGATCCTTCCGGTGCAGGGGGCGCTGCAAGAGCCGATGTGTGCCCGGAGGCACGGACGCCGGGGGAGGCGCCGGCATGACCGGAGGCCGAAGAGTGATTTTAAGAGCCGGAGGAGGTCTTCGCGCTCCCGTGCGGAGACGAACGGCCCGTAGTAGCGGCCGTTACCATCGGGCTGGCGGGCAGTGTGGACCCGGGGGTAGGGCTCGTCGGTGACGTGGATGTAGGCATACCGCTTCGCATCCTTCAGATCGATATTGTACTTCGGCTGGTGCTTCTTGATCAGGGTGTTCTCGAGAATGAACGCCTCGACCTCGGTATCGGTGACGATGAAGTCGATCCCGGCGATCGCGGCGACGAGTCTTTCGGTCTTCCGGTCGAGGTCGTGCCGGGAGAAGTAACTCGAGACCCGTCGCTTGAGGTTCTTCGCCTTCCCTACGTAGATGATGGTGCCCTCGTCGTCGGAGAAGAGGTAGCACCCGGGCTCGGTTGGAAGATTCTGGGGATCGATCATGGTTTTTTAAGGATCTCTTTTAAGAACGCGCCTGTGTGGCTCCCCTCCACCAGAGCGACCTCCTCGGGGGTTCCGGCCGCGACGACCTCACCGCCGGCGTCCCCGCCTTCGGGGCCGAGGTCGATGACGTAGTCGGCGGACTTGATCACGTCCAGGTTATGCTCGATCACGACCATCGTGTTTCCCCGGGCCACCAGGTCGTCGAGGACGGCGATCAGGTTCTTCACGTCGTGGAAGTGCAGCCCGGTCGTCGGTTCGTCGAGAAGGTAGATCGTCTTCCCTGTGGCCCGCTTTGCGAGTTCCCGGGTCAGCTTGATCCGCTGCGCCTCGCCGCCCGAGAGGGTGGTGGAACTCTGGCCGAGTTTGATGTAGTCGAGTCCCACTCTTGAAAGCGTATCGAGTTTATTCTTGATGGACGGGAAGTGCTCAAAGTGGTCAATCGCCTCCTCGACGCTCATCTCGAGAACATCGGCGATGGACTTGCCCCGGTACTTCACCTCGAGGGTCTCGCGGTTGTAGCGCGCCCCCTTGCACTCCTCGCACTCGACGTAGACGTCGGGGAGGAAGTTCATCTCG
>JAQVVW010000315.1 GCA_028698765.1 Methanoculleus sp.
CCTCGTCAAGCACCACATTGCCGATGACGCGATCCTCCTCATCGTCAACCCGGCAAACAGTGTCGAGAGCCTCACGCTCGATGAGGTGCGGGGCATCTACAACGGCACCTACACGAACTGGAACCAGGTCGGCGGGTCCGACCGGCAGATCGTCGTTGTGGGGAGAGACAGTGCCTCGGGAACGCGGGAGTTCTTCTCCGAGTTTGTCATGGACGAGGAGGACTTCGTCGGGACCCAGGAGGAGTTCAACTCGAACGGCGGAATCCAGCAGAAGGTCTCCCAGACTCCGGGCGCGTTCGGCTACGTCGGCCTCGGCTACACCGAAGGCGTGAAAGCGCTCGCGCTGGACGTCGGCGGGACCAGCGTTGAGCCCACGCTCCAGAACATCACGGACGGAACGTACCCCATCAGCCGACCCCTCTACATGCTGACGAACGGAGAGCCTGAGGGGCTTGCACAGAGGTACATCGAGTTCATCCTGAGCGCCGAGGGGCAGGAGATCGTGGCGAGCGAAGATTACATCCCGGTGCGGGGATGAACGGGACAACGCCCCCATTTTTTTGAGTGCTACGGCGGAGTGCTGATGGCAAAAGGTTTCAGTATACGGGCCCGGTGCCAGAACTTCGGGTGGCCGCGAGACCGCGGAACGGCGGAGACCGGCAGGCCAGCCGTCGGAGCGAGCAGGCGGTTGATCGATTGGGCAGTCGGCAAACTGCTCTTTATTGCTGCACTGGCCGCGATCGTCGCAGTCTTCTTCATCATCGCGTTCCTGCTCCGCGACGGCTACCAGATCGTTCTCGATACAGGTCTCTGGAACTTCCTCGTCGGTGCGGAATGGAACCCGACCAGCCGGAATCCGGCCTACGGGGTGTTTCCGCTCATCACCGGGACGATCCTGGTTATGGCGCTCGCGATGGTCATCGCTGTCCCGCTCAGCATCGGGAGCGCTGTCTTCATCGCAGAGATCGCCTCTCCGGGGATGAAATCGATCATAAAGCCCGCCATCGAACTGCTGGCCGGCATCCCCTCCGTCGTCTACGGGTTCTTCGGCCTGATCCTCCTGACCGACTGGATACGCATCGCATTCGATCAGCCGTCGGGGTCGAGCTGGCTTGCAGGCTCGATCCTCCTCGCGATCATGGCCATACCGACGATCACGAGCGTCGCCGAGGATGCCATCAGTTCGGTCCCGAGAGAGTTCAAAGAGGGCAGCCTTGCTCTCGGGGCAACGCACTGGCAGACGATCCGGAGGGTCATCATGCCCGGCGCGCTCTCCGGCATCAGCGCAGCGATCATCCTCGGGATGGGGCGCGCCATCGGCGAGACGATGGCGGTGCTCATGGTCACGGGGAACGCCGCCGTCATCCCGGACCCGATCTACGACGTCTTCTCTCCCGTACGGACGCTGACCGGGACGCTGGGCATCGAGATGGGCGAGGTCGCGTTCGGAAGCACGCATTACCATGCGCTCTTCGGTGTTGCGGTGGTCCTGCTCTTCATCACGCTCGCGATCAACAGCGCGGCACGGGTCATCATCACCCGGATACAGGGAACGCAGGGTACGGCACAGCCCACGCCGTCCGGACGGGTGATGACCGCAATCCGGGACTCCGTGCCGTACCGGGCGCTTACCGCGGCGGCCTCACGCATAACCCACGCCGCATCGGCGCCGTTCAGAAGGCTTCTCCCCCCGAGGGTCTCGCAGCGATGCGCGTTCCTCCTAATATCGCTCTCGGTCGCAATCGTGATCGCGGCTCTCGGGGTGATCCTCTTCGAGATCGTCGTCAACGGGGCCGGAGCGATCTCCTGGGAGTTCCTGACCGGGTCGCCAAGAGATCTCGGGAGAGCAGGAGGAATATTCCCCGCGATCGTCGGGACGTTCTACCTCGTGGGAGGAACTCTCGCTATCGCCCTTCCGCTCGGGATCGCGACGGCAATCTACCTGATCGAGTACACGGCCGAGACCCCGCTGACGCGGAGCATCCGGACCGCGGTGGACCTGCTGAACGGAACGCCGTCCATCGTCTTCGGACTCTTCGGGTTCGCGTTCCTGGTGCTCTTCATGGGCTTCGGGGTTTCGCTGATCGCCGGACAGATCACCCTCGGCCTGATGATCCTCCCGATGATCATCCGGACGACCGAAGAGGCGCTTCGGTCGATCCCCGGCTCCCTCCGGGAGGGAAGTTACGCTCTCGGCGCCACAAAGTGGCAGACGATCTGGCGGGCGGTCCTCCCTCCGGCACTCCCCGGGATCCTCACCGGAGCGATCCTCTCCATCGGGCGCGCTGCAGGCGAGACGGCCCCCATCATGTTCACGGCAGCGATCTTCAGCAGCAGATTCCTTCCATCGTCGCTCACGGAACCGGTGATGGCGCTCCCATATCACCTCTTCGTCCTCACCACAACCATTCCGGGGACGGCCACGCAGAGTTACGGGACCGCGTTCGTACTCTTGATGCTGGTCCTCACGATCTATCTCGCCGCGATCCTCGTTCGGCGGCGATACCATCAGGCAACGGTGATGTAAATGACCGGATCCACGATCCTCGAGACGACAAACCTCAACCTCTGGTACGGGCAGAAGCATGCCCTCATCGATATCTCGCTCCAGGTCCCGAAGAATAAGGTCACGGCGCTGATCGGGCCGTCGGGATGTGGGAAATCGACCCTGCTCCGGTGCTTCAACCGGATGAACGACCTCATCGACTCCTCAAGGATCACCGGAGAGATCCTCTTCAACGGGAACGATATCCACGATCCCCATGTGGACGTATACGCGATCCGCGAGAAGATCGGCATGGTCTTCCAGAAACCCAACCCGTTCCCGAGGAGCATC
>JAQVVW010000316.1 GCA_028698765.1 Methanoculleus sp.
AGGAAATGAGGCAGGGAGAGGCGGCCCTACGCCCCTCCCCGGAGGCTGCCCTGCCTGACCGGAATCATGTAGGGCACCTCCAGATCCCGTCTCACCACCGCTTCGATGCCGTAGACTGCCCTGAGCATCTCCTCCGTGAGCACCTCTTCCGGCGTCCCGTAACCGTAGACCGCCCCGGCCTTCATCACCATGAGGCGGTGGCAGTAGGTTGCGGCGAGGTTCAGGTCGTGGAGCGCGACGACGATCGAAAGGCCCTTCTCCTCGGCAAGCCCGCGGAGGACTTCCATGACTCCCATCTGGTGGCAGATGTCCAGGTTGCTCGTTGGTTCGTCGAGGAGGATTGCGCCGGTCTCCTGCACGAGCGCCCGGGCGATCATCACCCGCTGCCGCTCCCCGCCGGAGAGTTCGGCGATCTTCCGTAGCGCCAAGTCCCCGAGATCGAGGAGGTCGAGCGCGGCGATCACCTTCTCCTCATCCTGCCGGGATACCGTCCAGTTCAGGTAGGGCCGCCTCCCCATCAGGACGGTCTCAAAGACCGTCGCGGAGGTCCGGTTCCCGCCCGACTGCGGCACGTAGGCCATCGCCCGGGCAACCTCGCGGCGGTGCATCGCGCGGATCTCGCGTCCATCGAGCATTACCGTTCCCCCGCTTGGTGAAAGCATCCCGTCGATGCACCGGATGAGTGTCGTCTTCCCGCACCCGTTCGGCCCGACGAGCCCGAGGACTTCGCCCCCGTCGACCGAAAACGTGATCCCGTGGAGCACCTCCCGATCACGGTAGGAGAACGAGAGGTCTTCGACCGAGAGACGGGGCATCAGGCATCCCTCCGGCGCATGAAGAGGTAGATGAAGAACGGCACGCCGAGGAACGCGGTCACGATCCCGACCGGGATGATCTGCGGCGCAAGAACGCTCCGCGCGATGCTGTCCGCAGAAAGAAGGAGGAGAGCCCCAACCAGGCCGGAGGCGGGAAGGAGCGTGCGGAAGTCGCTGCCGATAGCCATCCGGGTGATATGCGGGGCGACGAGCCCGATGAACCCTATCGTCCCGGTGAAGCAGATGATCACCGCGGTGATCAGGGAGGCGATCACCATGAAGACGATCATCGAGCGCTCCACGGGCACCCCGAGACCGGCCGCCACCTCGTCCCCTTCCGCGAGGGCGTTCAGGTCCCAGGAGCGGTAGAGGAGGTAGGGTATGGTGCAGGCGAGGACGAGGCTGACGACGGCGAGTTTGGGCCAGGTGGATTTGTCGACCGACCCGAACGTCCAGAAGACCACCGCACGGAGCTGTTCGGCGCTGCCGATATACTGGAGCAGCGACGTCACCGCGGAGAAGAGGTACATGATGGCGATCCCGGCAAGGACCATCGTTTCGGAACCGATCCCCCGGTAGCGGGCCATCCCGTAGATGGCGAGCGCCGCAAGCAGGGCGAAGAGGAAAGCGTTGCCGATGACGAGATACTCCCCGCCCGCGACGCCGGCGCCGAGGACGATCGCGATCGAGGCGCCGGTGGTGGCCGCCGACGCGATCCCGAGGGTGAAGGGGCTCGCGAGCGGGTTTCTGAGGATCCCCTGCATGACCGATCCCGCTATAGCGAGCCCGAACCCGGCACAGACCGCGAAGAGCACCCGGTGGAGCCGGTAGTCCCAGATGATGATCCCGGCCATCTCCGGGGCGGTGAATGTGCCGGGGAAGAGCCCGGCAAGGATCGCGAGGTAGGACTCGGCCACGGTGAAGTCGGCCGACCCGAGCGTGACCGCGACGCCGATGAGGATGACGAGGGCGGCGAGGAGTCCGCCGATGAAGAGCGCCCGGTTTTTCTTCAGCCGGGCATACCCTGTCTGGATGACGACGCTCTGCTCCATTTCTGCACCGGTCACGGGTAGACGAACGTCCCCTCGGACGCGAGGTCGAAGTCGATACCCTGGAACCCGGTGAGGTAACGCTGGTGGACGGCGTGCGGGTCGAGGTCGGCGAACCGGTCGGGGTAGAACCACTTCGCGAGGTAGGCCGTCCCGACGAAGTGCTGGGCGCCGCCGAGGATGTCGGAGTGGATGACGTGGACGCGGTCGTCCTTCACCGCGGAGATCTTCGTCCACCCGGGCCGCTCGACGAGCGACGACCGGATCGCATCGAGTGCTTCGGGGTCGTGCCCCGCGTAGCCTCCGGCGGCCAGGCCCTGCCCGGCCAGTTTGACGACGACCTCGGGGTCCGCGACGAGGATCGCCTCGGGGTCGACGACGGGATACTCCGCGGTCCCGACGGCGAAGGGGTTCAGCCCTCCGGCGAGTTCGGTCTTCTCGTTGTAGCCTGCAGTGGCGGCGACGGTCGTGTAGTCGAACCAGTACTCGAAGTAGACCCGGGTCTTCTCATCGTCCGGGATCCCCGCCGTGCCGTCCCGGATCCGGTCCATCGTTGAGGCGTAGAAGGAGGCAAACTCCTCTCCCCGTTCGGTCTCGTCGACGATCGAGGCGATCGTGCGGATCTCGGTCTCATAGGTTGCGGGCTTGAAGCAGTCGAACCGGAAGACCCGGATGCCGGGGCTGCTCGCCTCGAGCCGCTGCTGGATATCGTCGCAGGCCGCGGTGCTGATCGTCGCGTAGAGGAAGACCGCGTCGGGCCGCACAGAGATGACCTTCTCCATGTCGGGTGACCAGATCGACCCGACGTTCGCCTTATTTTGACACTCGGGGAAGAAAGTGCTCTTCTCGTGGCTGTACTTGTCGACGGCGACGATCTTCTCCATATCGAAACCGAGCGACCGGAGCGTCTCCAGGGACTCGCCGCTGAAGGTCACGACCCGGCGCAGGGGCCGGTCGAGCGTCAC
>JAQVVW010000317.1 GCA_028698765.1 Methanoculleus sp.
CCCCGGTATGATGCGAGTCCCGCAGGAGGTAGTCCATCCGGTCGGCACCAAAGGCTCCCGTGATGATCTCCGAGAGTATTGCTTCAGTATTGGAAAAGGTCTTCTTTTTGGGGTGATCCCGACCCAGCGCGAGTTTTGCCACATCCTCGGTCTGGATCTTCAACATTGCCCAGAGTTTCTCCATCTCGTCGCTCTCGATGAGCCGGAGGGTCATCGCCTCGTGGTTACAGTCCCCGGGAAAGAGATCTTCTGAAGCATGGGAGAAAGGGGCATGGCCGATGTCATGGACAAGAGCAGCCATTCTCAGGACACGCAGGTAGTATATCTCGTCATACTTCCCGTCGATATCCAGACTATCGGTCTCTCCGTTCTCCAGCACGGCGTTATAGATCCGTGTGGCCAGTTCCATGACACCAAGCGAGTGCTCAAACCGCCTGTGGGTTCCCCCCCCGGATAGACCAGGCTGGTCAACGCAAGCTGGTGGATATGGCGGAGGCGCTGGACCGGCACTGAGTTCAGGACCTCTCTCTCGCTAGAGTCCATATGGACGAACGCGTAGATCGGATCCCTGATCTCGTGGTTGTTCTTCTTTGCCGTTCCCCTCACCTTCTTCTCGAGCAGTCCCTGTTTCCCCCTAAAAACGAAACCTGTATATTAACTTTCCTCAAGGTATGTGTGGAGGATCGATTGGGATATATCTTTTGATACGCGTTTGGCATGCCCGATCGTCCCTACGGCGATATATGGCAGACTTCTTCTCAGAAGAGAGGGATCTCGGGATCACCCACCCCCGAGCACTTTCACCAGCACCGCCACCGCGCCGCCGACGACCCCACCGGCCCCGGCGCTGACCGTCGAGAGCCGCCGCTCCTCGCCCGCTTTCTCCGCCCGCCACCCCTCCAGCGCCCGGAGCCGGGCCTCAAACTCCTCGTCCTGCGTTTCCATTCTCTGCAGCATCTTACAAATCCACTTGACATCCCGGTTCGTCTCGTAGACGAGTTCCCGGGTGGTCTTCTCTTCAGTCATCCTGGTAACCTTCCCGGAGGACAGTAGGGCGTCGAAGAGAAAAAACCTGACCGTAAGGAATATATTTGAGAATCCGGGGAAAATCCACGCTCCCCGATAAAGTCAGGCTGATAGTATCCCGGGGCATACCATATGATTGTCTGTCATATTCCCGGGAGCATGCAGGCACGGAAGATGCTCCGCATCTTCCTATCAGGCACAACTCAGAGTGTTGCGCCGCAAAGGAGAAAACCCATGGCAGACTTCGTGCAGAAGACCGTGAACAAGACGGCGGTCCGGGATCTGACGACCCCGATCGCCAGCGTAACGGCGTTTGACAACCTCATCCAGACCGTCATCGACGACAACCCCTTCGGGTGCGTCGACTACACCGGCCGGGACGGGCAGCTCGTGGACGGTGTCGTCCGGAATCGCGAGCACTACACCGCGAAGGTGAACTTCGAGGACGCGAACGGCAAAAAGGTCGGGACCGTCTCGCTCCAGTCCCCAACGATCGCCGCGTTCGAGGCGAACGCCGCGGAAGTCCTCGCGAACGCGGCCCTTGCGGCCGCGATGGGCGGCGAAGCCTACCGCGACCCCGCCCGCGAGACCTACTACGCTCAGCTCAAGTGTCACGACCCCTCGGGCGATGACTACTACGTCACCTTCACCCGGAAGAGCGTCCGGATCTCGTCCTACCAGGACGACGCCATCCGGAACAAGGTCGAGACCTGGGCCGACGCCGCCCCCGTGCTGGGGTGAGCAGGGGAGGACCTCCTCCCCGCATTTTTCCCGGTGCGCCCTCCCTTCACTTTCAGGCCGCGCCTGGCTCCCCTTTAACAGGTACCTCTTCTCCAGAGTGACCTATGAGGCCCTCTTCCCTCCTTCGCTCCGACGAGACCCTCTTCCGGGACCGCGAGGTCTTTGAGTTCACGTATCTCCCCGAGCACCTCCACCACCGCGACGCCCAAGTCCGGGAACTCGCCTTCCTCATCCGGCCGGCCCTCCGGGGCGGAAGTGTGGGGAGCGCCATCCTCCGCGGCCCCCCCGGGACCGGGAAGACCACCACGGTCCGCCGGATCTTCGCCGCGGTCGCCGCGGAGACCCGCCGGGTGGCCCCGGTCTACGTCAACTGCCAGCACGACCACACAACGCTTGCAGTCTATCGATGCATCTTTGAGCAACTCATCGGCTACCCGGCGCCGCCGACTGGGTGGCACCTCGACGCCGCCAAGCAGGGGATCGCCGCCCGGCTTCACGACAAAGACGCGAGGCTCCTCGTCTGCCTCGACGACGCGAACTACCTCATCCCGGCGGGGACCTATAACCTCCTCCTCTACCAGATCCTCCGGCTCTACGAGAAGTGGGACGTCGCAAAGCCTGGAGTCTTTGCGATCTGTAGCGATCTTGCGCTGAACCTCTACGCCGAGGCCGATGAGCGGGTCCGGTCGGTCTTCCACCCCGTCGAGGTCTTCTTCCCCCCATACATGACAGGAGAGATCCGCGAGATCCTTGGTGACCGTATCAAGCAGGGGCTCTACCCGGGAGTAATGCCGGCGCCGCTCCTCGACCGTATCGCCGGCATCGCCGCCGGCGAACAGGACGTCCGGGTCGGGATCGACCTTGTCCGGCAGGCGGTCCTCCGGGCAGAAGGGGACGGCCGCCGCCGGGTTACCGCGGGCGACGTCACGGCTGCCGCCCAGGCGGTCAGATCGCCGGTGCTCGCCGTCCGGGCCGCGGGGCTCTCGGCGGGTGAACGGGCGCTCCTCCGCGGGATCGCGGAGCGGTCCCGGGAAGGGGCCGACATAGATCGGAAGAGCGTC
>JAQVVW010000020.1 GCA_028698765.1 Methanoculleus sp.
CAACACCTACATATACAGTAATACCTATCTACTAGTCGTAGGGGCATTTGCCCGCCAGGTAGTGGTGATTAAATGGTCAAAACCACCGTGTCCGTGATCAAAGCAGATGTAGGCAGTCTTCCGGGGCACTCCCGTACCCACCCGAAGCTCCTTGAAACAGCCGCCCGGATGCTCAAGGAGGCAGAAGGCAGCATCATCATCGACTCATACGTCACCCATTGCGGCGACGACCTCGAGTTGATCATGACGCACACCAGGGGCGAGGATAACGAAGAGATCCACAAACTCGCGTGGAACGTCTTCACGGAGTGTGCCAGGATCGCCAAGGAGATGAAACTCTACGGCGCCGGTCAGGACCTGCTCGCAGATGCGTTCAGCGGCAACGTCAAGGGCATGGGGCCCGGGGTTGCCGAGATGGAGTTTGAAGAGCGCGGCTCAGACCCGATCCTTGTCTTCATGGCCGACAAGACCGAACCTGGAGCGTGGAACTACTTCCTCTACCGGATCTTTGCCGATCCCTTCAGCACGTCCGGCCTCGTCATCGATCCCTCGATGCACGACGGGTTCACCTTCGAGGTTCACGACGTCATCGAGAAGCGCAAGATCCTCTTCAACACACCTGAAGAGTCGTACAGCCTTCTTGCCTACATCGGAGCGCCGAGCCGCTACGTGATCAAGTATATCTGGAAGAGGGACGGCCTGATCGCAGCATCCACAAGCACCCAGCGCCTGAACCTGATGGCCGGCCGCTATGTGGGGAAGGATGACCCGGTCATGGTCATCAGGGCGCAGAGCGGGTTCCCCTCGGTCGGTGAAGTCATCGACCCCTTCAGGATACCCATCCTTGTGGCCGGCTGGATGCGCGGCTCGCACCACGGGCCGTTCATGCCAGTGGGTGTCTGCGATGCAAACTGCACCGCGTTTGACGGACCGCCGCGGGTCATCTGCCTCGGATTCCAGGTCAGCGATGGGAAACTGATCGGGCCCGTAGATATGTTCGACGACCCGGCGTTCGACCGCGTCCGCGACCGGTGCTGCGAACTCTCCGACGTGCTCAGGGCCCACGGGCCGTTTGAACCGCACCGCCTCTCGCTTGAGGAGATGGAGTATACCACCCTCCCCGGCGTCGAGAAGCAGTTCAAGGACCGCTGGGAAGATATCCCCGAGTAACCATTTTTTTTCCGACGGCGCTTTATCGGCTCCCGTAACGCTTCCGTCTTCGTGACATGCCCCTGCCGCACCTCATGGGGTCTCTCTCCCGGAGTCAAACGGTCACCGGCGGTCGGTCAACGAAAACCTTAATGCATGAACATAACCATATAAGAGCAGATGGTTAACGGTATCGTACTCCCTGTTAAGAAGGTTTTTTCGCTCGTAGACTCTAAAATCACCGTCGAGATCAAGGACGATGGCAGGAAACTCCAGGGGCGGCTCGTGGCAGTGGATGAACACCTGAACCTGCATATGGACGAGACCACGGAGTATACCGGGGAACAGCGGGGCCGCGCCCTCGGGACCGTCGTCATCCGCGGCAATAATATCCTGACCATTGCACCCCTGCTCTGATAGCCATGTCCGACCAGGAGGAAGAAGCACTCAAGGTAATCCAGTCCCATCGTCAGGGAGTCCTCCAGAGCGAGCTCTGGAAACTTCTTGATATCGACAGCAGGAAGTGCTCGAGGATCGTGAAGAGGCTGCTTGATGCCGGGCTGATCGAGCGCGTCGAGTTCCGCAGCGACGGCATTAAGACCTACCTGCTGCGCGCGAAGAAACGCGCGATCGACCCCTGCGTCATCCTTGCGGGAGGAGAGGTTCTCCCCTGCATCGGCTGCGATCAGGAGTGCACCCCGGAAGAGTGCGCACTCCTCCTCGACTGGATGTACCAACTTGCTCTTGAAGAGTATCAGGAGTAAGGCATCTCTTTTTTACCGATTTTCTCGAACCGCCGCACCTGACGGCGGCTCAAACCCGGCCCCTTCGTCCTTTGCACGCCGTCATGCTCTGGCGACGATCACCGTCGTATTATCGGTGCTTGCCGCGTCTCTGGCGGCATCGATCAATCTCCGGCATGCCGTGTCGGGATCGTGATCGAGCACGATCTCCCGGATGACACTCTCCGGGACGTGATCGTGCAGCCCGTCCGAACTGAGCAGGAGAACCCCACCGGCGAGTTCCATGACATCGAGGTCGACCTGCACCCGGTCCGCGAGGCCGAGCGCCCGGGTCAGGATGTTCTTTCGCGGGTGGAACATCGCCTCTGCCGGGGAGATGACTCCCGATTCAACCAGGCCCTGGACGTAGGTCTGGTCGCGCGTATGCCAGGAGGAGGTCGGCGTGATGATGTAGGTCCTGCTGTCGCCCACCGTGCCGATCCAGCACCTGCCCGACTCGCCGACGACTGCCGCCGAGAGCGTTGTTCCTGCGTTCAGGGTGTTATCTCTATTATACGCGAAAATAGCGGCGTTGATGCGCCCGAACGCGCGCCCGAGCATCTCGGCGGGTTCGCTCCCGGGAAGGTCCCTCCCTGCAGTCTCGGCGAGGATCTCGACCGCCATCCTGCTCGCAATCTCTCCGCGTGCGTGCCCCCCGACCCCGTCCGCGACGGCGAAGAGGTGATGCCCGCTCATCCGGCCGGCAAAATATGCATCTTCGTTCTGCTTCCGCTTCCCGATATCGGTCATCACCGCGTACCGAAGCCCCGCCTCTCTTCTCACCTGCGCTCCAAAGTCAACTCTCTCTTCGAGCGGATAATCTTTTGGCGGCGGCATCTCCCGTTCGCCTCTCATGGGAACCCCCGGGTAAGGCCGTTCTCCTTTGCGCAACGGACGGCATATGCATACTCCCGCGCCGTTATCGGACGCTGCAGCGCCGCAAGCACCGGGCTCCTCCCCCCTTCGGACGCCCTCCAGGCCGGATGGTACTGGGCCATGACGTTCACGTAAGAGTCGCGCGATATCTCCTCTGCGATGAACTTCATCACCATCTCGCTGTTCGCAAGGTTCCCGGGGAGCACCAGGTGCCTGATGATCATGCCCCGCACCGCGATGCCGTCCCTGATCTCGAGGTCGCCGACCTGCCGGTGCATCTCCTGTAGTGCGGCCTGCATGCGGCCGGTGTAGCCGGGCGCGTGGGAGAGTTCCAGCGCCACGTCATCCCGCCCGTACTTCGCGTCCGGCATGTAGATGTCGATGACGCCGTCGAGGAGACGCAGGGTCTCCACGGAGTCGTAGCCGCCGCTGTTGTAGACCAGCGGGACGCTGAGGCCCCGGGGAGCGGCGAGGGCGACCGCGCGGAGGATCTGGGGGACAACATGCGAGGGGGAGACGAAGTTGATGTTGTGGCACCCGCGTTCCTGCAGGCGGAGCATGACCCCGGCAAGGTCTTCGCACGAGACCGCGTAACCGACCCCGCACTGGCTGATCCCATAGTTCTGGCAAAAGATACACCGCATGTTGCAGCCCGCAAAGAAGACCGTTCCCGAACCGTTCTTTCCGACAAGCGGGGCCTCTTCGCCAAAATGCGGGCTGTAACTCGATACCCGGGGCAGCAGGCCGGTCCGGCAGAACCCATCCTCGTCCTCGATACGGTTCACGCGGCACTCCTGGGGGCAGACGACGCAGTCGCGGAGCACCTCATGCGCTCGTCGTGCCCGCTCCTCCAGTTCGCCGCTCCGGGATAGGCGCACGTATCCGGGTAGTTGTGTTCGTTCTGCTTCGGCCATGATCCTCCCTGGGTGCCGAGGAGAAGAAAGTTTGTCCTCCCGGTGCTTGCCGATCTGGAGGGGAGTTTCCGCCGGGCCGGGGGAGAACGCTGGAGCCGTCAATCACCGGGATCCGGGTTCCCTGGCATTCCGGATGTTTTGTTATCTCTGCCTTCTCTCATGATGCACAAGTCTCATACCTCGGATTTCACCGTTCACTATCTCCGGCCCTCGCTCCTCCGCGTCGAATAATTTTGAAAATATTTATCTATCGGGTAACGGATCTATCATCGTATGACCGGCGACCCTTACCATCCACGCAGATTCCCTATCAAGGCCGTGATCGCCATTCTTGTCGTCATCGGCATAGCCGCCATCTGGGGCGGGCAGATCGCCTCGTCGGTAGGAACGGCGGTCAACGGGACGCTTGAAGCGTCGGGCCTCAGTTCACCGAAGATCTCCAATGAGGCACTGGAGACCGGACCGAAGACCATCAATTTCCCATATGTTCTCCGCGGCAAACCGGGTTCGATCCGGTTCGATGCCTACCGGGGTGTCAACGACTATCTGTCCACGAAGTATCCTGCCTCATTCCGCGATGACCGCGATTACTGGCTCCAGTTTGTCGATGAAGGTATCCAGGATCGGTACCTGAAACAGCTGGCCGAGAACATCCGCGCTGCCGAGTCTGAACCCGACAACCAGGCGCGCGCCGCGATCAGCATGGTGCAGCAGGTCCCCTACGCCGATTACTCGTTCGACACCGCGGCCAAGTACCCCTACCATGTGCTCTACCACCAGGACGGGGACTGCGACGAGAAGTCGCTCCTGCTCGCCTATCTCCTCCGGGAGATGGGGTACGGCGTCGCGCTCTTCGAGTTCGAGAAGGAGGCCCACATGACCGTGGGCATCAGGGCTCCCGACCGGTACTGCTACCGGGACACGGGGTACGCGTTCATCGAGACCACCACCCCGTCCATACCGACCGATGCCGGAGGAGAATACGGGGATGACGGAATAACGATGACGTCGAAACCGAAGGTCTTCGTCATAGCTGAAGGAGACCCCTTCGAAGGCATCTGGCGCGAGCATGCCGATGCCGCCGAGTGGAACAAGATACGCAAGATGGGGCCCAAACTGGACTCCTACAACTACGGGCGCTACCGGAACCTGGCGCAGACATACGGGATGGACTACGGCGGCTAAAACCCGATCGTCCGGTGCGGCACGGAGGGGAGAGCATCCCTCCAGCCCACCGGCAACCCCGGTGAGGCGGACCATCAAGGGCGAGACCGCTCTTTCGGATACGCACGGCGTATTCCTGATGGTTGCGATCACCGTCATCCTCGCCGCAATTGTTCTGCTGATGCTGCTTTCAATGCTCCCCGCCGGATCCTGGGCCGAACCGCAGCCGCCGATCATCATCACCGAGATCTCCCACGTCAACGCAGGTGCCGGAGCACTAACGTATGCGAGCAGGGTCACCCTCAAGAACAACAGCAGCACGACATACGAGAACGATTGCCTGAAGGCGGTCATCTACGTGAACGGCTACAAGGCCTGCATCGTCCAGACCTTAAACGGCCATCTCCTCATCCCGTCGCATCACTACGGGGTAAAGACCCTCGGCGGCGAGGGATGCCGCGACCGCTTCTGGAACCCGGGCGAGGAGATGACGGCGGATCTCACCGACGGAACCTTCTACCCGGGCGCAGAGGTCACTCTGAAGATAGTGGATAAACGCAACGGGAGGGTAATCTCGAAACACACGGTGAGAGCATGAGAGGGACTGCCGCCAAAGCGCACGTTTTTGTACCCGAACACTTCTAGAGACTGGCATGTTCAGATCAATTCTCGTGGCGGTCGACGGATCGGCGATCGGCCACCGGGCGCTCGAAGAGGCCCTTGCCGTCGCCCGCGCCATGGGGGTCCCCGTGCATGCCGTACACGTCGTCCAGACCGCCACGTATCCCTCGCTGACCCTTAACGAACTCGAACCCCCCACTATCGCCCAGCAGGCGCTTTTCGACGCGCTCGACCGGGAGGCCGACGAGATCCTCGCCGACGCCGAAGAGAAGGGAGCCGCCGCCGGTGTCCCGCTCACCGCCCACAAACGCCAGGGACACCCGGGAGCGGAGATCACCGCGCTGGCACGGGAACTCGGCGCCGACCTGACTGTGGTCGGGTCGCACGGCAAGGGCCGGCTCGGCCGCTTCTTTCTCGGGAGCACCAGTTCCTACGTCGTCGACCACGCGGCGTCAACGGTCATGGTCGTCAGGGGCGAACCCGACGCATCCTGACGACCGGACGACGCCGCGGGCGACGAGCCGCGCCACCCGGATGGGTTCGGGCACCCTTCCTTCGTACGTGAAGTCGTTGCAGAGCCTTGCGGCGTCCTCCGGGGAGATGCCGCATGAGCGGACAAAAAGCGTATACCCCGAGCGCAGCCGGACGGGAACCCGGTCGCCGAGCCGCCGGTATGCTGCGAGCCGGGCGTTATCGTCCGGGAAGTGGCGCAGGATCTCCTCATCGAGCCCTTCCGACTCCTCGTAGGTGACGACGACGACGGGAAGACCGGTCGCGGCATGCACTGCCGCCGGGTCGATGATGTTGTACCAGGCGATGACGCTCCCGCCGATCATCAGGAGGTTGATGTCCCGGCGGGCGAGACGTGTGTAGAGCCGGACGACCGCATCGGTGGCATCCGATCCGCCGACGGTCACCCGGGCGAAGGCTGCTCCGTCGATCCGGAGGTCCTTTCGCATGACGACGCCGGCAAGAGTGGACTGCTCCCGCCCCGAATAACTCTCGGCAATACCCAAAGCCCGGAGCCCCGATTTGGCTACGTGCATGCGAAGTCCTTATGTTGCTCAATCGGATATAGTACATCAATGAACGTCGAGCACGATGAGGTCTGTATCTTCATCCCCACGTTAAACGAGGCCCCGACGATCGGCGAACTGGTCGAGGGGTTCCGGCAACGCGGTTTTCCTGAGATCCTCGTCATGGACGGGAACAGCACCGACGGAACGCCGGATATCGCACGGTCCGCGGGAGCGGTTGTCCGGACGCAGACGGGGAAAGGAAAGGGCAACGCCATCATCGAGGCCGTGAATATCATCGACAAGCCCTACGTGCTCATGCTCGACGGCGACGGCACCTATTCGCCGGACGACGCGGAGAAGATGCTCGAACCCCTGGGCCGCGGATTCGATCACGTCATCGGGGACCGTCTCGTCAATCCCGAGGCGGGGGCGTTCACGCGGTTAAACCTCCTCGGCAACCAGCTCCTCAACACGATGTTCCGGATAGCGCACGGAAAAGACCTCAGCGACATCCTCTCCGGCTACCGCGCCTTTACCCTTCCCTCGATCCGGCAGATGACGCTTATAGAGGCAGGGTTCGAGATCGAGACGGAGATGGCCGTCGAGGCGGTGAGGAACGGGCAACGGGTCACGGTCGTCCCGGTCCGGTATCTGGCGAGGCCCGGCACCGTCACGAAACTGAACCCGTTCCAGGACGGCCTGCGGATCTTCTCGACGATATACCGGCTCGCGAAGATGAACAACCCGATCTTCTACTTCGGGATCATCGGCCTCTTCATATCGCTCATCGGGGGCGTCATCGGCGTCTACGTCGTCCTCGAGTGGCTCAAGAACATCGAGCACCTCCCGCTCACCATCCTCACGGTTCTCCTGATCACGATGGGCTTTCAGATCTTCATGTTCGGCGTGATCAGCGACATACTGCTCGGGTTTCACCGCGAGACGACCCGCCAGATCGAGCAGTTACAGAACCACTCGAAGCCTCCCCGATAAGAAGAGGATCCGGCAGGCGTACTCGGCGATCGAGGTGTAGATGTACGCCTCATCGAGTGTTTTTCCGGCTGCAAACGTCCCGTGCCCCCGGACGATGACGATATGACCGTCCCGGAGCGCCCCGGCGACGTTCTCTGCGATCTCGTCGGTTCCGGGGTTCCCGGTGACGACCGGGATCTCGGGGCAGAGCATCCCTCCCTCGCTGTCGACCGGCCGGACGAGGTCGGCATCGAGCGAGGCGGCGACGGCGTGAACCGGGTGGGCGTGGACGATAGCAGAGTGCGGGGTCGCCCGGTAGACCGCCCGGTGGACCCGGTATTCGCTCGAGGCCTCGCGCGGGGCGTCGCCCGCATCCGGCACAAAGACCGGCATCTCCCCCGCGTCGAGGTACGCGCCGGTCCGGGTGATGTAAAAGCCGCCCTCGCCCCGCACGCTCATGTTCCCGAAATTCGCTCCGACGAGCCCTTCCATAAAGAGCCTCTTTCCGATCCGTTCGAACTCCTGATCGAGCATTTCTGACACCCTGGCTTTCGTACAGGAGGGTTTGGCGTACAACGGGATATGTGCATGCCGCCCAGGGCACGGCGAGGAGGGGGCGGGTGTGCTGCAGGGGGCTGGTAATATGGCGGGAGAGCCGGGTTTGAGGCAAGAGATATCAAATGCCTGATGGGTGTTATCTTGGCCAGCCCGGTTCACTGGACCGTGGGGACTGCGCACCTTCGCACCTTCGCACCTTCGCACCTTCGCACCTTCGCACCTTCGCACCTTCGCACCTTCGCACCTTCGCACCTTCGGCCGATCGCCAGTCTACACCCCGTGCACGGCTTCCCAGCGACTATCGCCATTGGGGGCGGCGGCTCGCGGGGAGGGGTCTCCCCTCCCTGTCTCCACCTAATGTAGCGATGTCGGAAAACCCCACCCCGCCCGGCCTTCGGCCCGCCCAAGGGGCGGGGGCAGTGCGTGACGATGTCCCATGGAAAGCCGTGCCCGGGAACGTGGTAAACAGAACTACCGAGTTCTAAGAGGATGTTCATAGAATGAATACGAGCACCAAAGATCTTCGGCTTTTGGGGGCAGGCACGGGTCTCGAGCCATAAACCCTCTTCCCGGCCAAAAGAAAGAAGATTATACAAACTTCACGCCGGCGTCCCGCATCTTACCGAAACGGGCGATGTTGAGGAGGAGAGGCGTCACGCTCTCAACGACGGATGCGGCCGCGAGCGGCCCCGCATCATAGGCACGGAGGTTCGAGACGTTGTTGACGATCTCCATCACCTGCTGCTTCGCAGCGTCGTCATCGCAGCAGACGGCGACCGAGTAGTCCAGTTCCTCGTCGAGCATCTTCCACTTGTTCGCGGCGATGTTGTTGAACGCGGCGCAGACGGTCGCGCTTTCAGGAAGCATCCTCTTGATCATCATCGCCGCCGAACCCTCAGGCGGAGGGGCGTAGTAGAAGTAGTTCGTGCGCTCGATCGGGTTGACAGGACTGACGACGATCTTCCCCTCGAACCCGGTCAGGGTGTTCAGGGTGGGAGCCGTGTGCTTAAAGGGTATCGCGAGGACAACGATATCCGCCTCGTCGACCGCGCGCTGGTTGGTGACGCCCATGAGGCTGCATTCCATCCCCTGAACCTGCAGGGTCTCCCGGCAGATATCGCAGGTCGCAACCGCCTTTACCTCCTCGCGCGACCCCACGATCACATCGTACTTCGGCGAGAGCCGGAGCGCCATGCCTTCCCCTATGTCGCCGGTTCCTCCGACAATCCCGATCTTCATCTTCACTGCTCCACCAGCGGTTTTAAGATGCCTTCGAGCGTGCCGAGGTCCTGGACGCCCACCAGCTTCCGGACGAGTTGCCCGTCCTTCTCGATGATAAGCGTCGGTACGAACTGGATGTCGTATTTGGCAGCATACTGCCGCGTCTGTTCGGAATCGATGCCGACGTCGATCTTTCTGATGTCGACCCCGTCACCCATCTTTGCTTTGAGCTCGTCGATGATCGGTGTCTGCTGGTGGCACGGACCGCACCACTCGGCGAAAAAGTCCATTAAAACCGGTTTTCCCATAAGGATGTACCCCGTTCAAACATTGTGTTTGAACGGGGCAATAAAGGTTATTGGTAGGGGGGTTATTTCGAGAGGATCGCCATGATAATCTTCCCATACGCGGGCCGTGTCACGAGGATGCCGATCAGGACGCCGAGTATGGTGACGATGGCGAAGCCCCGGAGGGTGGAGAGATCCATCAGCGCCAGCGGGAGCATGGCGATGACGACCGTCGCGGCGGCAACGGCGATGATACCGAGCGCCCGCCCGTAGCGTTTCATGTAAAGGCTCCGCGACGGAACACGCCCTTCGTGGAGAACCTCATCGGTGATGATGACGAGCTGGTCGATGCCGGTACCCACCACCGCTATCAGACCGGCGATGGTGGCGAGGTCGAGCTGGATGATGAATCGGGCGATTCCGAGCAGGATGATGATCTCCGCAAGGTTGGTCGCGACCATCGGGAGAACGATCGCAGGTTCACGGTAGCGGTAGTAGACGACGATTCCCACCGTGAGCAGTGCGAGCAGCCCGGCAAGGGCGACCGTCATCTTGAACTGCTCGCCGAGCGCCGCGGGAACGGAGCCGGAGCCGACGATATCCACCTTCACCGGCAGTGCGCCGGCCCGCAGGTGGATCTGGAGCGTCATCGCATCCTCAAGCCCGGCGTCGCCGGTTCCGGTGCTCGCGGAGAGCGAACTGACCGGGCCCGCCCGGAGTTGTCCCGCAAGCTCTCCGGAGAGGGGGGCGCTGTAGACGGTCTCGTTGTCGAGGATCATCACGAGGTTGTGAGCGTTCGGGTTGTTGACCGCTCCGGATTCGATGGCAGCCTTCCGGAAGGCCTCCGCACCCGCATCGGTGAACGAGAACCCGACGCCCCACCGGCCGTCGGTATCTCTCTGCGGCACGCCGACGCTGGTGATCTGGTCGCCGTAGAGGACATGCTCAGTCTCGTTCCCGGTGGTCTGGACCCGTATCTCAAAGAGGCCCTGGGTGCCGACAATCTCCTGTGCCGTCGCCATATCCACGCCGGCGAGCTCTATCCGCACGTACTGCGGGTACTCACTCCCCGTCGGGGTGAGCAGATTGATCCTCGCATCCTGCATCCCGAGGGCGTTCACCTTCTCGTTCAGGATCCGTTTCACCTCGTCTGCGGTGAACGGCGAGACGCCCTTCTGGTAGGTGACGATCGAGGCGCCCGATGCCGCGAAGATCGGTTCGAGATCGGCACGGGTGACGCTCTTTCGGATCTCGAGGTGATTCGCGTCGATCTGGATGACCTCCGTCTCAAGGCCTGTACGCAGGTTCTCAATGAGGTCGCCGACTGACCCGTCAGTCGAGTAGGCCACGACCACGGACTGGAACTCCATCTGCAGCCATGAGCCGCCCTGGAGATCGAGGCCGAACTGGAGGTTCCCTTCAAGCCCTTTCTCCGGGTTCGGGGGGGCGAGGTAGATGCTGACGAGGGAGCCGACGACCAGCAGGAGCAGCAGGGCGACCCGCCAGTCTTTAACAAGGGTCTTGATGGTTTCGCCGTTCATCTCTTATTCCCCCGGAGGACGTACTCTTTCAGAATTCCGGCGTTCAGCATCCAGGTGTTCATTATGTCCACAAAGAGCCCGATGAGGAGGACGCTCGCGATCTCGCTGATGATCTGGATATGTCCCGCCGTGGCGACGACCCACATCGCGGCGATGGCCGCAAGCGTCGTGGTCGTCATGATGATCCCGGTCCTGAACGCGCCGGCGAGTTTTTCTTCGAGTTTTCCCTTGCGCTTCAGGAGGCGCG
>JAQVVW010000021.1 GCA_028698765.1 Methanoculleus sp.
CAAACGACTCGTGCTGCTCCCGGAGAGAGGATGAACCGGGGTCTGCAAACGCTTCGGTGTCGAGAGAGTCCGCATCGACAAGGCACGAGTAGAGCATGCGCGTATAGAAGGCTATCGAAAACCCTACCCTCTTCTGGATCGGCCGCAGGCTCGGGCGAAACCTCGTGAGATCAGGGATCGGGATCTCGTCTCGGTACGCCGAATATTCAGGTAAAAACGTCTTTCCCAGGCGCTCCTCAAGCCCGTTTTCATCGTTGCCGTAGTTTAAGAGACCCCCGTGGTGCCCGGTGATGATGTACTCGAGGATACGGCTCAACTGTTTCGGATACAGCACCCCTGCTTCCCGTGCACCGGCGGTCGAATGGTCGACCCGGATGGTAGCACCCTCAAGGCGCCTCTGAAACTCAGGAGAGTATTTCCCGACATCATGTAACAGACCCCCGGCATACGCAAGGTCACCGGCGTTGAAGCCATTTGCAAACTCCGAAGCAATATCGGCCACGTTCTGTAGATGAGTTTTCAGCAACTGCCAGTCACGCTTGTCAGGATCATCCGTAGAGTGAGCATAATACATTGAGCCCGTCACCGATCTAACAGTTCGGTGAAGGGATGATAAATATAGCCTTTTATATCAAACATCGATCCATACCGTTGCTCCTGTAAAAATGCCCTATAACTGGCAAATTCCTGTCTGAAGAAACTGACACCGAACGTCGAGAGATACCGCACTCGTACCCGGCGATGATCCCTCTCAGGCCGGGCTGAAAGAGATAGCGTGGGCATGGGGCAGGCAACGATAAACTCGAAGCTCACCCCCCGCCCAGCACCTTCACCAGCACCGCCGCCGACCCCGCCGGCCCCGGCGCTGATCGCCGAAACTCGTTTCTCTTCCCCCGCCTTCTCCGCCCGCCACCCCTCCAGCGCCCGGAGCCGGCTCTCAAACTCCTCGTCCTGCGCCTCCATCCGCTGCAGCGAGTCGCACCTCACGGTGCTCCCGCTCCTGATGGAGCATCGCGTCTCGAAACCCTCCGGGTTTCTCAAACTCCGGCCCTGCGGCCCGTCACGCCTTACAGATCCACTTCACGTCCCGATTCGTCTCGTAAGACCGAGCTCCCGGGTGGTCTTCTCATTGGTCACCCTGGCAACCCTCCCGGTGGACAGTAGGACGCCGGAGGGAAAAAGCCTGGCCGTAAAGGTTATCACAGGAGGAATTGCGCCCGTTTGTTTCAGGAAATCAGGAAAGGGGCATTATTCGGCGTCTTCAGCGCCAGGGAGTGTGGAGAGGAGCGTCACGACTTCCTCCCTGAGTGCGGGGATATCGCGGTCCACGACCACCCAGATCTCGTCAGGGTCCACGCGGAAGTATGCGTGAACCAGAATGTTCCGAAGACCAATCACCTGTTTCCAGGGAACGCCGGGAGAAGCGCTTCGCAGGTCTGAAGGGAGGCGTGCGGCTGCTTCCCCGATGACCTGAAGGTGGTGAACCATCCAGACCTGCACCAGTTCATCCTGCAAAAACGCTTCCCTTCCCCGGATCGCATACCGCTCAATCTCTTCGATCGCTTCCAGCATGTCGAGGAGCCGCTCGTTCCCGTCCCTCATAACGGCACGGCCTCTTTGAGGACCCTCTTTTTGTAGCGTTCCTTGAGCGCTGTCTCCGTCACCACGTCCACCCGGCACCCGAGAGCCTCCTCCAGGTCCTGGATGAGCGCGATATGATCGAGGAGGCTCCTGCCCGGTTCCAGGTCCACCAGGAGATCCAGGTCGCTCTCCGGCCCCGCCTCGCCGCGGGCGACCGACCCGAAGATCCGCAGGTTCGTGGCGCCGTGCCGTCCGGCTATTGCGAGAATCCTGGAACGCTTCTTCTGGATCAGATCGTGCGTGACGGACATGGCTGTTCCAATCAGTCTTATCGGAAGTTGGAGATATAAATTTGCTCCCTGGTGACTGCATCGCTAAAACTGCGGCCTCGAGGGCAAGCCTTCACGACGGGAACGGTCGTCCGCCAGCACGAGGCCCACTTCCAGTTTGATGCCGGACGCTATCGGAAGTGGGTGGCGGAGCTTGTGGTCGAACGGGAGGATGAAGAGGATCCCTCCCCGGGGGGTGATTGCGGCGGTGTTCGGCCCTGCCCGGTGCTTCTCCCCCTCCAGCCTAGCAACCCTACCTCCGCATCCTCTCCAGGAACTCGTCCAGGCGGGAGAAGGAGTCCTTCATGCCTGCCTCCATATCGGACTCCATCATCCCGTCGCGGTCTTCAACCGAGAGGAAGATCGAATGGCCGGTAAATTTCGTCTGTTTGCCGGGCAGTTCCTCGAACTTCGCCACCTCGGGATGACGTGCCCGGACTCCGGGAGCCCCTCGTACTCGAAGGTCTGGATGATCTGCTCGGGAGGAGTCAGGTCGTGGTTCACCCCGTGGAACCCGTACTCGTTCCCCTCCTCATCCGTCTGAACATACCGCCAGCGACCCCCGTTCCGCGCCTCGAACGTCTCTATCCTCGTAGAAAGACCCCGCGGTCCGATCCACTGCTTGAAGAGTTCAGGATCGGTGTGGGCCCGAAAGACCAGTTCTCGCGGAGCATCGAACTCACGGACGACGAACAACTCCTGTTTTCCGGGATCTGCCGCGATCCGGGTGGGGTTCTTCTCTGCCAGGGCCTGCCCACCCTCAATCGTGCCGCGGCCGGCGGCCGGCTCTTTGCTCTTCTGGAGTTCCTGTGCCATTCTGTCCATCTCCTTTCGTATCCCCCCGGGCCCTCATCTTTTTTATAGATTATCGACCGTGCTGCGGAACATCACCGTGAGCGGTCGAGAACGATCGGGAAAATCCGTCCCGGGCGAGATTGTACACCGAACCCGAACGACGTCGGATTAACGGCAGAGCCCCTTCACTGCAGCGGCCCTCGCCGCACCCGCGGCTCCCCGAGCAGCCACCCCGCGTACGGGACGCCGGAGAGAACCCGCACCACCGCGTAACTCGCGAGCACCGCCGCGATAAAGACCGCCGGGTAGGTCGGCCAGTCCGCCCACGCGAGCCCCGTGAGCGAGGCCCAGAGACTCGCAACGGCGGCGATGACGAGCGGGTGGACGAGGTAGATCCCGTAGGAGTGCTCCCCGAACGACCGGGCGGCAGCCGCAGAGAGGCCGCCCGCCCCCTCCAGCCGCCAGGCCGCGAGGATGAGCACCGCGATGACCGGGACGTAGTAGAGCGGCTCCAGGACCCGATAGATACAGAAGACCGCGAGCGTCGTGTCCGTGAGGCTCCCGTAATAGATCGCGCTCACGACCCAGATCCCGCCGAGGAGGAGAGCGCCCGCACCGGCCGCGACGAGAACCAACCCCGGCGGGACCGACCGGAGCGCCGAACGGCAGTCATCGGTATGCCGGGCGACGTGGACGCCGAGGACGAAGTAGAGAAGGTGCGACGGAAAGAGGCGGATCAGGACGGTATACCACTCCGGGCCCAGATACGCTCCCGCGAGGTGGGCGGCGGCGTTCCAGAGGATCTGAATAATGAAGAGCGAGAAGAGGAGGAAGAGTGCCGCACCGGCCCGGTCGAAGAAGTCGTAGCCCCGCATGATGAGCGGGAAGAGGAGATAGAACTGGATGATCAGGACGAAGAACCAGAGGTGGTAGGCCGCGGTCCCGAGGAGGAGGGCTTCTGCCACCCTCGCGAGAGAAGGCACCCCGGCAAACCCAATCGTCCCCTCCACACGCACCACGAGATAGAGGGCGGTGAAGAAGAGGTAGGGCACAAGAATCGTCTTCGCCCGGCGCCGGTAGAACTCACCGGGCGAGTAATCGCCCGCATACCGTGCCGCGAGGACCCACCCGGAGACGAAGATGAAAACCGGCACCGCGAAGTGGGCGGCGATATAGATGAAGAGATCGAGGAGGGCGAGCAGGTTCACGGCGGGAATCCGGGTGTAGTTCATCGAGACGTGAACAGCGATCACGGCGAGGGCGGCAAACCCCCGCATGTACTCGACCTCCCGGAACCAGACCACCGCAGCAACACCTCTCTATCGCCCGCAGGACACTGTACCATGGCAGGTCGGGCATATAACTCTCCACCCGGAGAGCGGGTCAGGCACTAATAATACAGGAAGACACCATCAATATCCAGGAGAGTTGAGTCCATGCAGTACTCGGAAGGGCAGGTCGGCAGGGTATTTACGGTCCGGATCGACGACGGAGAGGACTTCCTCCGGGAGATCCAGCGGTTTGTCGCGGCGATGAATATCAGGTGCGGGACGATCCAGTTCCTCGGCGCCGTCCGGTCGGCAACGCTCGTGACGGGGCCGAAAGAGCCGGTCATCCCGCCGTCCCCGCGGGCTGAGGAGATATTCGGGGGCTGGGAACTCCTCGGGTTCGCGACCATCTACCCCGGGGAGGACGGGCCGTCCATCCACCTCCACGCGGCGGCGGGGAAGGGGATACGGTCGCTCGCCGGGTGCCTCCGGGAGAAGGCGGAGGTATACCTGGTGGTCGAGGCGATCGTGACGGAGTTCGTCGGCATCACCGCAAAACGGATCCCCGACGAGAAGACCGGCGTCAACCTCCCGGTCTTCGACCGGATGCTCCCATGACCGTCCAACCGGAATTCCTCCCGATGACGGTCGCGGAGGCGGAGCGACTCGGCATCGACCGGTTCGACATCATCCTCGTCACCGGCGACGCCTACGTCGACCACCCCTCCTTCGGGACCGCGCTGCTCGGCCGGGCCCTCTGGGACGCCGGCTACTCGGTCGGCGTTATCGCCCAGCCGGACTGGCGGAGTGACGCCGATTTCAAGCGCCTCGGCGAGCCCCGGCTCTTCTTCTCGGTCTCGGCGGGAAACGTCGACTCACTGGTGAACGCCTTCACGCCGAACCTCAAGCGCCGGAGCTCGGACGTCTACTCGCCGGGGGGGAGGCTTCTCCGGCCCGACCGGGCGACCCTGGTCTACACCGACCGCATCCACGCCCTCTTCCCGGAGACGCCGATCGTCATCGGGGGAATCGAGGCGAGCCTCCGGCGGTTCGCCCACTACGACTACTGGTCCGACTCCGTCCGGCAGGCCATCCTCGCCGACGCGCCGGCCGATCTGCTCGTCTTCGGTATGGGCGAGCGCCAGGTGGTTGCGATCGCCGACCGCCTTGCCGCCGGCGAGAGGGACTTCACCAACATCCCCGGTACCGCCCGCCGGGTCGACCTGAAGACCTGGAGGAGCATGGACCGGTCCGGCTACGTCGTCCTTCCCGGCTACCCGGAGGTGAAGGAGGACCGCCACGCCTACGCCCGGGCGTTTGCGCTGCACTACAACGAACAGGACCCGCTGCGGGGCCGGAGAGTGGCCCAGCCGCACCCGAAGACCGTCGTCGTCCAGAACCCGCCGGCGATGCCGCTCTCGGGCGACGAACTCGACCGGGTCTACGAACTCCCCTACACGCGGAGGGCGCACCCTTCCTACACTGAACCCATCCCCGCCCTCGAACCCGTCAGGTTCTCGGTCGTCACCCACCGGGGCTGTTTCGGGGCCTGCTCGTTCTGCGCCCTCACCCACCACCAGGGCCGGATCATCCAGAGTCGGAGCGCCGACTCGATCGTCCGCGAGGTGGAGCGGATGGCGCGGATGCCGGAGTTCGCGGGCGTCGTCCAGGACGTCGGGGGGCCGACGGCGAACATGTACGGCATCCACTGCGGCCGGTGGGAGAACGACGGCACCTGCCCCGACCGCCGCTGCATCGACTGCCCCGCGCTCGACCGGAGCCACGACGAACAGGTTCGCCTGCTCCGCCGCATCCGGGATATCCCGGGGGTGAAACGGGTCTTCATCGCTTCGGGCATCCGCTATGACCTGATCCCTCCGGGGGAAGAGTACCTCGCGGAGATCTCACTCCACCACGTCTCCGGACACCTCAAGGTCGCGCCCGAACACGTATCGGAACGCGTCCTGGCCGCTATGGGAAAACCCCCACGCGAGGCTTTCGACGCCTTCCGCGAACGGTTCGAGGCTCTCCAGGAGGGGAAGAAGAAACGGCAGTATCTCGTCCCCTACCTCATGTCCGGCCATCCCGGGTGCCGGATCGCCGATATGGTCGAACTTGCCGAGTACGTCCGGGACTCCGGCCTTTATACCGAGCAGGTCCAGGACTTCACGCCGACCCCGATGAGCATCTCGACGACGATCTACCATACCGGCCTCGACCCCTTCACTCTCAAAGAGGTCTACGTCCCGAAAGGCCGGGAGAAACGGGTCCAGCGGGCGCTCATGCACTATCGCGACCCGGCGAACTACGGGTTCGTCTGCGAAGGGCTCCGCGCCGCCGGGAGGGAAGACCTTATCGGGAGCGCGTGGCGGTGCCTCGTCCCGGCGAGGCGGAAGAAGAAGTAAGGGTATCAGCGCAGGGCCGAACCGACGGCGAACCCGGCGGCTATTGCGAGCGCCCGGTTCGGGATCCGGGGGATCACGAGCGTCGTCACCGCGAGCGTGACCGCGAAGTTGGCTGCCGTCCCGGGGGTGAAGACGTCGCTCGCCATCCGCATCGTCGAGGAGCGCCATTCATGATGGGGCGACGAAGGGAGCGCTACCCGCTCGACAAGGCCGCTCGCCGTCCGCATGGTCATCGAGCGCCATGAATCCGTCTGCGACACGCTCTTTCTGCAGGTCATGATGATCGATGATGGGTGCCGGGGGTTACTTATCCTTATGGTCGGCGGACCGGTTCTCCCGTCCGGAATTCAGGGGGAAGGCACGACCCGTCCGACCGTCCCGTTCACGAGATCCATCCCCGACTCCGCCAGGTCCGTCAGGCGTTCGAGATACCCGACTCCCGCTTCAAGCCACCCGAGGACGTCGCGGGCGAGGGAGAGCAGGTCGGCGCCGATCTGCACGAGCCCCTCGATAACCTCCCGGACAGATTCGACCGTCTCGAAGACGCTTCCTGGTGCGTCGGAGTCAGGCGGCGAGACGGCGGGTATCCACGCGCCTCCCGCCGCTACGACGACGGCGAGGAGCAGGACGAGAGCGATCGTCCTCATAACGCCGCCTCACCAGCCGGAGCGCCGGCGAAACGGAGGATAGACGATCCATTCCACATACGGATCGTTACGGCATCGAACGTTATTAAGCCGTCCGCTCCGTGGTTCTCAAAAACTGCTGCCGACATCCAGTGAAGAAAGAGAAAAGTCCAATTACCCAAAACGGAAGATAATCAGGCATGCAGTACGAGATCACCGGAGACAACCTGCAGATGGTGACCCTCCGCCTCGCCCCGGGCGAGAAAGCCTGCGCCGAGGCCGGCGCCATGGTCAACATGAGCGGGAACATGCAGATGACCACCAACATGAAGGGTGGGCTCTTCAAGGGGCTCAAACGGATGATGACCGGCGAGGGGCTCTTCATGACGGAGTTCGCCCCCGAGGGAGGGAACGGATTCGTCTCGTTCGCCGGGAACGTCCCCGGAAAGATCTTCACCCTTGATATCAACGGGAACGAGTTCATCGCCCAGAAGGACGCGTTCCTCTGCTCCGAGCCGGGCATCGACCTCGACATCGCGTTCACGAAACGCCTCCGGTCGGGCGCGTTCGGCGGCGAGGGGTTCATCCTCCAGCGCATCTCCGGTAGCGGGAAGGCGTTCCTCCACTGCTGCGGCGACATCATGGAGATGACGCTTGCGCCGGGCGAGGTGGTCAGGGTCGAGACGGGGCTCGTCGTCGGGTTCGAGAGCACCGTCGATTACAGCATAGCGCTTGCCGGCGGCGTGAAGACCGTCTTTTTCGGCGGCGAAGGGCTCTTCCTGGCCACGCTGACCGGGCCGGGCAAGGTCGTCATGCAGTCGATGGACATCGCGAAACTCGCGAACTCCCTGATACCCTTCCTCCCCATCCAGAACTCGTCGGGGCAGTAACCTGATAGTCCGCGAGACCCAAGATCTGGGTATGAGATCCCCGACGGCGGGTATCGTCATGGTGGTGCACGGCCCCGAGGCCTTCGATGCCGGCGACGTGGGGCGGCTGCTCGGCCTCCTCTCGCCCCGGCGGGTGCTGGTCGCCGGGGTTATGGCCAGAACGGCCGCCGAGGAGTCGGGGCTTTCGGTCGTCTGCACGGACGAGCGACCGAGCGTGGTGCTCGCCGCCCTCTCCGGGCAGGCCTTCCTGGTCAACCGGGGAAAGACCCCGGAGTCGGGCAGGATATTCGGCGAAATTGTCGCCGGCAGACTCCCGGGGCTCGTCCACGTCGAGACATCGAGCGGAACCGTCTACTGCTGGAACCGCGGCGACGCCGCGCTCGCGGAGGAGATCGCCCGGCTGACGGGGTACACCCTCGCCCGCGCAGCGAGCGACGGCGCCCGGCGGGACGGGGTGCGGGAGATCCGGGGATGCCTTCCCGGGGAGGCGGTCTTCGTGAACGGGATCGTCATCGGGACGGCGACGGCGGAAACGGTCGTCCTCGCGAGCGAGGATGGGGGCCTCCGTCCCGTCTCAGGGCTCGATCCGAAACCACACGGGTTCGAGAAACTCCTCCGGGCGGGCCTTCCCGATATCCGGAGAGCCTGGTGCAAGAGCGGTCCGGTGCGGAGGGCTCCGCCCGGCCGGGGCGAGCGCGCCCGCCGTGGAGGCAGGATCGGGGTCATCGACCACTGCGGCCACACCCTCTATGGCGAGCTGGGGGAAGACGTATGCGGCGTCCTTGCCGTCGGCGATGACACGACGGCCGTATGCGGACATATCTGCTCGCATTCCGGCATCCCCGTCTTCGGCGTGGTCGACGGGGACGCCGACGCCATCGTGGAGCCCGGGTACGCGCCCGGGTCGGTGGTGGTCGAGGTTCAGATAGGCCGCGACGACGACGTCGGGCGGGAACTTGCGGCCGTCCGGGATCTCGAGACCGACTCGTGGGAGGAGTGGGTCGAGGAGACGCTCCGCGTCCTCGGCGGAAGGGTGCGGGTCGTCATCGACCTTCGTGGAGGATGAGCATGCAGTGCGCCGAATGTAAGGGAAGAGGGTTCTGCGGGCTCGAACGCTGCCCGATCATGAGCAGGTTCTACGCCCGGCTCCCGGTCCGGCAGAGCGACCGTTACCAGGGGGCCGCGCCGTCGGTCTTTGTGGGGAGTTACGGCTACCCGAAGGTCGCGGGGGGACCGCTGATGATCGACGACGCCGACCATCCGCCGGACTGGGTGGCGCGGGGTCTCGGGATCGAGGATATCGTGGGGCTCCGGGCCAGGACGATCCGCGGCGCCGGCGAGGCGAAGAACCTCTCCGGGAGCATCCAGGAGATCGCGCTCTCAAGCCTCCCGCTCGACGTGGAAGTCCGGTTCACGAAACCCGTCGCCTTCGACCTCCGGTTCGACGGGACGATCGCCCCGGTCGGGCTCACCGGCGCCATCAAAAAGATGGACGTCCTCGAGAACGCCCGGGTGGACCGGGCGGTCGACCGGGTGACCTCCGATACCGATCTCGGCGCGACCAACGCCTGCGAGATCCTCAACGCCTCGGGCACCGACGTCTACCGGATCACCCAGCTCCTCACCGCCGGGCTCCTCGGGAGCGAGAAGAAACGGCGCGTCGTCCCCACCCGCTGGGCGATCACGGCCGTCGACGACACGGTCTCAAAGCAGCTCAAGAAGAAGATCGCCCGCTATCCGCCGCTCTCCGGGATAGAGGTCTTCTCCGCCGCGCTCTACGGCAACCACATCGTCTGCCTCCTCGTCCCGGGGGACTGGAAGTTCGAGATGATCGAGGTCTGGGGGAAACAGTCGCTCTGGGGCGGCGGGAGCGAGTCGATCACCGTGGACGGCGAGGGCGCGACGAAGTCCGGCTACTCCCCGATCGCAGGGGCCTACTACTCGGCACGCCTCGCGGTCGCGGAGTACCTGGAGAGCGTGCGCCGCTCGGCACGGGTGCTTGTACTCAGGAATGTCACCGGCGAGTACTGGGCGCCGCTCGGCACCTGGGTCGTGCGGGAGGCGACGCGGAAGGCCATGCAGGGCGAAAAGGTCCCGTGCGCCGATCTTCGGCAGGCGACCGACCTCGCCTCCCGGCTGATCGGGTTTGCCCACTGGCAGCCCCACAGCAGGCTCATCCCGGAACTCACGACGCAGAAGACGCTGTTTGACTTTTAAAAGGAACCCTGCCCGTTCCTCTGCCTTCCGTAGCGCTCCGCGAGGGAGTCGAGGGTCTCGGCTTCGTCGACGCTCTTGTCCTCGCGCACCCGGACGAACCGCGGGAACCGGAGCGCGTAACCGCTCCCGTAGTTCGGGCTCGTCTGGACCTCGGAGTAGCCCACCTCGAAGACCACTTCCGGCTCGAGCGTCATCTCCTTCCCGGAGCGGGCAATCACCCGGTCCTTGAAGAGGGCGTAGAGGTCGGCCAGCACCTCGTCGGTGATCCCGGTCGCCACCTTCCCGACCGGGAGGAGCCGGCCCTGGTCCTGCACCGCGAGCAGGAACGAGCCGAACGTCCCGGCTCGCCGGCCTTCGCCCCACTCCGCCCCGACGACCGCGAGGTCGAGCGTCTCGACGCCGGGCTTGACCTTCACCCAGAGCCGGCCCCGGACGCCGGGGGTGTAGGGCGCATCGAGGACTTTCACCATCACGCCCTCGTGTCCGAGGTCGAGGGCGTCGGTGTAGATCGCCTCCGCCGCGGCCGCGTCGGTGACCCGGAACTGGGGAGTGACATGCTCGCGGATCGCCCCCTCGAGGGCTTTGCGCCGCTCCGCGAGGGGGCGGTCCATCAGCGTCTCGCCGTCCAGGTAGAGGATATCGAAGACCCTCGGCACGAGCTCGATCTTCTCCATCATCGCGTCGACCTCGTGCTTGCGCCGGAACCGCCGGATGACATACTGGAACGGCATCGGTCTCCCGTCCCGGACGGCGACCGCCTCCCCGTCCAGGATGACGTCGTGGTCGGTCGCCTCCCGGAGGAGGGTTACGATGTCGGGGAGGCTCTCCGTGACGTCTTCGAGCCTTCGCGAGTAGATCCGGCAGACGCCGCCCACCTTGTGGAACTGGAACCGGCTCCCATCGTACTTGTACTCGACCGCCACCTCGCCGTGCTCCTCAAGCTGGGCGGCGATGGTTCCTGCCTGCGCAAGCATCATCTTCACCGGCCGGAACGGCTCGATCGTCACGCGGGAGAGCGCGTCGGGGTCGCGCCGGGCAAGGAGGGCGACCGCCCCGAGATCGTTCATCGCCTGGTGGGCATGCTCGACCAGGCGGACGTCGACCTCGAAGGCCTTCGCGACGGCGTCGCGGACGTTTCCTTCCCCCA
>JAQVVW010000318.1 GCA_028698765.1 Methanoculleus sp.
GATGAACGGGGTGCTGAACCTCTCGGTCCTCGACGGGTGGTGGGTCGAGGGTTACAACGGCAGGAACGGCTGGGGGATCGAAGGCCACGCTCCCTATGCGGGAAAGAACCAGGCGGACGCGGAGACAATCTATGACCTCATCGAGAACGAGGTCGCACCGCTCTATTACTCGCGGACGATGGATAACGTCCCGCACAAGTGGGTCCGGATGATGAAGGAGTCAATCAAGAGCATCGCCCCGCAGTACTGCTCCGTCAGGATGCTCAAGGATTACGTCACCAGGTACTACCCCTCGGCCTGCCGGTACGCGGCCGGGCCGGGAGAGCAACTGGCCGGGCTTGAAGGGGTCTGCCCGCCGGGCCCCGTGCCCAGGATGAGGTGATAAGGAACCGCCGGCGCGGAGCGAAGAGGGGGCGTCTCTCCCGCTGATCGGTTCCGGCAGGAAGACCCCGGACCCCCGTCCGCATTTCATTCTCATATTAACCCGTTTCGGAATGATCCGCCACCTGAGCACAACAGTTAACGTTTTTTAACGGTAGATAGCAAACATCTCTGCCGGAGGCTGCTACCCGGGGTTCCGATATGGAGTGGAAGGACGTTCTCCCCGTTCTTATGGGCGGGCTCGTGATTCTGGTCGTCGCTCTCGTAGTGAAACCCCTCCTCCTCGGGGAACCGCTCGGCCTCGTCTCTGGCCCGGTGCAGATGCAGCAAGCTCCCGTCTACGTCCCGCCCGCGCCGGTACCGACGACGCCGCCGCTCGCGGACGACGGCGAGGCCTACACCCGGAATTTCCGCTGGACGGCGATCGACGGCGGCGTCCGGACGACACAGGTCCGGGTCCCGGAGGCGCTCTTCCTCGCGCACCGGGGGACCCCGCGGTTCAGCGACTATAATTCCTGGGGGAGGTATGCGCTTGCGGATGCCGACCGGCCGTTCCTCGAGAATCTTGCCCGCCGGATCGCGCCCCCGGTCGCCAACCCGGACGAGGGCTACTTCCGGCTGATGAACCTCGTCTTCTTTGTCCAGCAGATCCACTACGATATGGACGACAACGCGACCTCTTACACCGAGGGCGTCCTCCCCCGTCACGCCATGTACGTAAAGGACGGCGTCGAGTATCCGAAATACCCCGTCGAGATGCTCGTCGACGGGAGGGGGGACTGCGAGGATGCGGCCATCCTGATGGGAGGGCTTCTCGACGCCCTCGGCTACGATACGGTGCTGCTCCGATACTCGGATCACATGGCCCTCGGCATCCGGATGAACGAGTTCAACCCCTGCTACGCGAAGTACACGCCGAGATACTTCACGTATGAGGGACAGCACTATTACTACGTCGAGGGGACGGATTTTGATTGGGGGGACGTCTCGGTCGGTTCGACGGCGATCTGGGGAAGACCGCACCCCATCGGGGATGCCGCCGGCACGGGTATCTCGAGCGTGCAGTCGGAGACACCGGAGATCGTACCGCTCCGCTACGTCCCCACGCCGGGAGAATACCGCATTCACCCGGCCCGCCTGTCCGGGGGTGGAGCGTGACCCGCATGGATCCCGATCCCCCTGAGGCGTCCGGCCTGAAGATCCCCAGACTCCCGGACCTGAAGATCCCGAAACTGGCCGTCGACCGGAGGAAGGCTCTCACCGCCGCCGGGGCGGCGATTGCCGCGATCGCGGTTCTGCTGGTCGGGGGTTTGCTCGCTATGAGTTACAACGAGGCTCAGCAGGTTGCTGCGTTCGAAAGCCACGTCGCGGCATCGGAGGCCGATCTCTTCCGGGTCTACGATAAGATCTCCACGTACCTGCGTACCCCCACAACCGATCTCTCGGTTGCCGAATGTGATGCCCATATGCGGGAGTTTGCGGCAATCGCGAGGTACGGCAGGGATGTTACGGCCTACCACCGCCAGATCGTCGCGGCGGACGCCGCCCCGGCGGCCTACGCCGGAGCGCAGTCGGCCTACGTCCGGGCGCTCGACAACCTGAACCGTGCGTTCACGCTCTGGTCGTCGGCCGCGGGCGCCTACGAGGTGCGGGATTACCGGGCGGCAGACCGCAACATCGCCGAAGCAGACAGTGCGTGGCGGGAGTACGCCGCCGCGATCGCCGATTATGACCGCGAACTCCGCGCCGCAGAAGAGGGGGCGGAGGTTCCTCCCGCCTAGACGAGGTACTTCTCCGGAACCCTGATGGTGATGGTGAGCGACTTCAACGACTCCGAGCGGATGGTGAAGTAGTAGTCGTCATACCCTTCCCGGATGATGAATTGTTCTTCTTTTTCGTCCGAATCCTTCTCAGAAACAAGGATGTCGTTTCGAGAGTACCGGATCTCCTCGACGATCCGGTTCGGGTCGTCGGGATCGCGGATCTCAACCGCGAGCCACGGGTACTCGTTCATCGGCGTTGCGCTCACGTTGACGGCCCAGTAGGGGAAGGGGATATGGTAGACCTCGGTGGCGAGAACCCGGGGGGGATACTCGCAGGTCACCTCTGCGTACTTTACCAGTCCCCCGGAAACCTGAACGTCGTTTGGCGCTTTTGTCATCCCGATCGTGGGCGTCGGGGTCGGGATGTGGTAGGTCGCGGGGTCGACGAACTCCACGCTCTGGGGCTGATCCTTCCCCCGAGGGGGCACGTGCGGCGTTGGGGCCGGCTGGCTCCCGCCCACTGCCTGCACCTCCGTCGGCGCGGGTGTCTGGGAGACCGGTTGCGCATCTGCGGTATCCTCTTCGGCCGTGCAGCCTCCGGCTATGACGGCTGCTGCAAGGAGGATCAGGACGAGGATTTGGCGCCCCT
>JAQVVW010000319.1 GCA_028698765.1 Methanoculleus sp.
CGGTGCTATGTATGTGTCCCCGTTCCGGTAAACTTTCATGAAGATCTCCTGAATAACAGCTCGGCCCACAACCTGATAAAATTATCAGTGCGATTGTCCGGAGATTGCGGGGCCGCATCTGTTTTTGCCGGATATTTACATCGTCGGCTGAGGCAGGAGAGATACCTGTGCTGGCCACAGCCCGGCAACCCGGGCACGCGGCGGAACCTATCGCCCGCTCCCCGTAGCCCCCACCCCGCCCGGCCTTCGGCCTCCTCCCCCGCCCACGAGGGGCGGGGGCAGTGCGTGGCGATAGCCGATGGGAGGCCGTGTAAGTTTCTTCCCCAGGTTCTCCCCGTGCAGTGGACCGTGAGGATATCGCCATTGGGGGTGGGGCTGACGGGGAGGGGGAGCATCCCCCTCCCCTGTCTCCGCCCAGCCCGGTCATCTGTAGCCCGCAGTCCAACAGGCTGAAAAATATCGAACTACCGGGGTTCCCGCGGTCATATCACCGCGGCAATCGCAAAGACCGCAAGCGCAGCGAACATACCCGCCCGCAGGATCGATGTCGCATTGGACTCACGGACGCATCCCGGCGTCGTGCATGAAAGACCCCGGAAGGCCCCGAAGAGGATGACGAGATCCACGACCGCGATGCCGGCGAGGTAAAAGAGGCCCCACCAGTCGCCGGAGGGGAGGAGGCTCACCACCACGGCGCCGCAGGCGCAGGCGAACGCGAAGATTCCCGTCCTCCGGACGCCGACGATCATGGGTACGGTGCGTGCGCCCCCCGCCGCATCCCCGTCGACGTCTTCTGCATCTTTCAGGAGTTCCCTCGCGATGGTCGCAAGGAACGTGATCGCCGCGAGCGAGAGGTTCCGGACGAGCCCCTCGATGCCCGCAAACGCTCCGCCGAAGAGGAAGACGCTCGCCGTCAGGTAGGCGACGGCTACGTTGCCGAGGAGGGGGGTGCGTTTCAGCCGGACGGCGTAGGCGACGAGGATGGTAGAGTTTATGACGGCGATCGCAAGGCAGAGCGGCGGTGTCAGGGCGGCAAGCGCGATGCCCCCGGCAAAGAGAACCGCTGCATACGTCCTTGCACCGGCGAGGCTGATCTCCCCTGCCGGTATGGGGCGGTCGGGGCGGTTGATCCGGTCGATCTCAACGTCGCAAACGTCGTTGATGACGTTCCCGCCGGCGGTGATGAGCGCGACGATCACGGCGAGCAGGAGCGACGGCGGCGTGAGCGTGCCCGTGGCGATGAGATAGCCGATGAGCGCGGTAAGGCCGGCAACGACGGCGTTGTGCGGACGGGTGATCCGGATGAATGCGGAGGCGCTCATTATCGAAGAGTTAGGTTTTATGGCGGACGATAAATAACCCGATGGTCTATCGGGGTGTAATCTGGAAAAACGACGGGCTTGAGGGGATTTGAACCCCCGACATTCAGCTTAGGAGGCTGACGCCATGTCCGGACTAGGCCACAAGCCCATACCTTCGGAGTAAAAGTATTACACATAAGAAGGTATAAGCGTATCGAGCATCCACCTTTTCGGGAAGCATGGACGTTGTCGAGGTTACCGAAGGAAGAACCAGTTTTCTCGTACCCAGACAGGATCCTCGCCTCCAGTTCCCGCCGGGAAGCGGCCCGGTCTTTTATAACTCGCGTATGGAGCTGAACCGGGACGCTACCATCCTCCTGCTCTCGGTCCTGCGGCCCGAGAGTTACCTCGACGCCATGGGGGCATCCGGCGTCCGGGGGCTCCGCGTGGCGCACGAGGTCGGGATACCGGTGACGATCAACGATCGGAGCGAGATGGCTGCCGATCTCGCCCGGCGGAACGTGGAGGCGCTGGGTCTCGCCGTCGAGGTGACCCGGGAGGATGCGAACGCGCTGATGAGCGAGAGGCGGTTTGATACGGTCGATCTCGACCCCTTCGGGACGCCGGCGCCGTTCGTCGACGCCGCGGCCCGGAGCGCCGCAAGGCACCTCTTCGTCACCGCCACCGACACCGCGCCGCTCTGCGGGGCGCACCTGAAGGCCGGGATGCGCCGGTACTTCTCCCGCCCCAGAAACACCGAGTATCACGCCGAGGTCGGTCTCCGGACGCTGCTCGGGTTCGTCGCGCGCGAGGTGATCAAGTACGACCGGGGCTTCGAACCCCTCTTCTGCTACGCGCACGAGCACTTCCACCGCCTGCACCTCCGTATCCGCTACGGGGCTGCGGCGGCCGACCGGACGCTTGCGCGGATCGGCTATGTTATGCAGTGCGGAGACTGCCTCTACCGCTCGGAGAGAATCGGGATGCTCCCGGTACCCGAGGAGTGCCCGCTCTGCGGCGCAGATCTGGTGCCGGTCGGCCCGCTCTGGACGGGGAGGATCAACGACGATACGACGCTTGCCGCGATGCAGGAAGCACTTCCCGGCATCACGACCGGAACCGGGACGCGGATCGGGCGGCTGCTCGCGACCTGCCGCCAGGAACTCGATACGTCGAGCCACTACGACTACCACGTCGTCGCAAAACGCCTGCGGCTCTCTCCCGGCGGGATCGAGAGTGTCATCGAGCGCCTCCGGGCTCTCGGCTACCGGGCAAGCCGCGCACACTACTCGGGAACGGCCATAAAGACCGATGCGCCGCTTCCGGTCCTCGAAGAAGTGGTCAGCGGCGGGTGACGATGGTGAGGACGTCCCCGTCCGCGAGCTGATGGGTGATGCCGACACGCTGCGCGTCGTGTTTGGCCGAATCGCCCCAGACTTTTGCGTAGCGGAACTTGTCGGCGAAGTCCCGGTGAAGGCGGTTGCAGAC
>JAQVVW010000320.1 GCA_028698765.1 Methanoculleus sp.
ATCGTAGACACCGTCATCCATGATCATAGTGTGAGCTCCTCTCTGTATTGGGTGAACCGGTCAAAGCCGGTCTCCGTCACCGCGCCCATATCCTCCAGGCGGACGCCGCCGGTCCCGGGGTAGTAGAGCCCCGGTTCGATCGTGACGACGTTTCCCGGGACGAGCGCCCCGCCCTGGGGGCCGAGCGACGGCTCTTCGTGCACCTCGAGCCCGACGCCGTGGCCGAGGCTGTGGGTGAACCCCTGCGTGTTGCTCTCGTAGCCGCGGTCGCGGAAGAACTCGACCGTTGCGCGGTAGAGGTCGGCGCCGACGGCACCGGCACGGAGCATCGATGCGGCGTGGGATTTTGCGTCCCTGACGGCCTCGTACATCTCCCGGATCGCGGGGGACGGTTCGCCCTTCACGAACGTCCGGGTCATGTCGGCGTGGTAGCCGGTCAGTTCGTCCTGCGGGTAGATGTCGATGACGATCGGTTCGTTCTCCCGGAGCGGTCCTGCGCCGGAACTGTGCGGAAGGGCGGTGTCGAGACCGCAGGAGACGATGGTCTCGGCCGCGCGGCAGCCGTGGGCGAGAAGGCAGGCGTGCATCTCGGCGCGGACGGCCTCAGAGGTGAGGGGCGCGCCGTCCCGGTAAAGGACGCCTCCTTTCGAAACAGAGCCCCGGATGAGCGCGGCCCCGCGCTTCATCGCGGCCTCGGTGGCCCGCTGGACCGAGCGTATCCGCTCGATCTCCTCCGGCGTCTTGACCGCCCGCATCGCGTCGACCGTTCCGCGCTCATCGAGCACGACCGGCTGGAACGATTCGAGTTCCCGTGCGAGGGCAAGCGGGAAGTTCGCGGGGACGAGGACGGGGCCGCCGGCGAGGTCGGCGATCATGTGGGCGGTCGCGCGCCAGCGCGGCTCTCCGGCCTTGACGTAATCGAGGAAGCCCGCGTGAGCGCGGGTGATGACCGCCGCCGTCGATTCGCGGACGGCACGTTCATGCTCCATCTGCGGCACGACGATCATCCCGCGCTCGCCCGGTCTCTGGACGTAGACCACGGGATCGGTGGTGCGAAACCGGGTCAGGTAGCGCACGCCGGCGTCCATAGACGAGCCGTAGGCCACGTATGCCGCTGCACCTGCATCCCGGATAGCCGAATCCAGTCCATTCATCTTACCAACTCTTCCGTTGAAACCACAAGTACTTTTACCCCCGCGTTCAAGTATGAATAATGGATGAGGGAACCAAACAGGTCTTCAAGGCAAAGTTCATCATGCTGACGCTCATGCTCAACGTCATCGTCCTCTGCTTCGCCATGGGTGTCTTCGTCCTCTTCCGGTTCGCGCCCGAGGGGACCACCGGCCTTACGATCGGCCTTATCCTCCTTGCGGTAGGGGCGGTCCTCTCTCTATCGTTCCGTAAGCACTATACCCGGACGAAGGTCTGGCTGCACGAACAACCATAATAGTGCGCGTGGGCATCCACGCGGGCAAACCCATGCTGGCGAAGATAAAATCCGAGATTGAACTCGTCTCAAGGCACCTGGAAGTGATTCGGGCGGTCGTGGAGCACCAGCCAATCGGCATCATGAAACTTGCCGAGATCCTGGATCTCCCCTACCACCGGGTTCGCTACTCCCTGCGGATCCTCGAACAGGAGGGCTACATCCGCGCCTCGCCGGCCGGCGCGGTGGCGACGCCGCTCGCGGCCGACCTTCTCGTCACCCTGGACACCGAGGTCGATGAACTGATCGGACTTCTCCGGGTTATCCAGAAAGAGAATGCCCGTAACGTTTAATACGATTCAGTCAAGATATTATAGAGCACTATCCCGTGCCGCCATAACTCAGTTGGTAGAGTGGCTGGCTGTTAACCAGCATGTCACAGGTTCGAGTCCTGTTGGCGGCGCTCTGTTATTCTTCTGCTATTTTCTCCCGTCTCCGTCCGCGAAGACGTTGAGGGATTACCACGTGGGGCACGCTGCTAAACCGAAATCCCCCCTTCGATGGCTAACGCTGCTCCAGCCCGCTTCATTGCGGGGCGACCATCCTCCAGAGGATTACCTGCTCCAGGGCGACCGACCCGAGACCAGGACTCTCTCCGGCCGGGGCCCATCTTTAGCATCCTGCTTCGCCGCTTCCAGGCACTCAGCGCTGCAGTATGGCACGCTTCCGCCGGCGGCCCGCTCTTTCAGTAAGAACTCCCGTCCGCAGTATCCACAGTAAGCTGAACTTCTCATTCTGACTCACCCGATGGTGGAGATGATATATAGGAGGATAAATCTTTCCTCAGGTTCCAGAGGACCGCCATCCGCCGATGGATTTTACTTGAACGTGGTGACCGTATCCTGCCGGGTTTATGCACCCCGGCACAATAGATAACAGAGACATCACCAGAGGGCGATCCCGAAAGGAAACGTTCGTAACCCCTGAAGTCGAGCTCCATGCACCGATGAGGAGCGCACGATGCCGAGGCTGGTACTGATCGATACGGCGACGGGAACGCGGGTCCGCCACCGTATCAGGAGCCTGAAGCAGGCCTTGAAGCAGCAGGAGTGGTACGAGACGAAACTCGGGCGCCGGGTGCGGATCGAGAAGATCTTCGAACGGTAACGCCGCTCCGGGCGCCAGGAAAGAATGATAACCCCGCCGGGAGTACCTGACAATCATGCACGGCGATGCGGCGGAACCGGTCTCGCTTGCGGACGCGATAGCGGCGGCGGATCTCTCCCGGCGGGAGAAGAAAAAGAACCCGGCGTTTGCGGCAGGGCTCTCGCTCCTCTTCAACGGCC
>JAQVVW010000321.1 GCA_028698765.1 Methanoculleus sp.
CCCCGAGGAGATCCTCGGCCTCACCGAAGGGATCGCGGGGATCGGGGTCACGCTGGATCTCGGGCACGCCAACACCAACGGCCTCGTGGACGCATTCCTTCGGCACGTGCGGGAAGTCGATCACCTGCACATCCACGACAACCACGGGCAGTCGGACGAACACCTTGCGCTCGGCGTGGGGAACATCCCCTGGGAGAAGGTCGGGCGGGTCATCGCCCGCGACTACTCCGGCCCGGCCGTCATCGAGGGCAGGTCGCTTGAGGAGGCAAAGCGGAGCCTCGCGGCATTCAGGAAGTGGTTCGTATAGCCGGCGAGACCCTCCACGTTCACTTCCTCGGCACCGCGGGGGCGCTCCCCTCCCCACAGAGGAACACATCCTCGCTCCTGATCCGGCGGGGTTCCGACACCCTGCTCTTCGACTGCGGAGAGGGCACTCAGCAGCAGATGATGCGCGCCCGGACCGGGTTTACGGTGAACGCCGTCTTCATCACCCACTGGCACGCCGACCACTTCCTCGGCGTCTTCGGGCTCGTCGAGACGCTCGCGTTCATGGGACGGACCGAGTCGCTCCCGATCTACGGCCCGCCCTGGGTCGGCGAGTTCGTCGATCTCGTGCAGAGGATCAGCCGCCACACCCGGGGTTTCTCCGTCACCGCCCATCCCCTCGAGCACGGTTCGGTCGTGCCCTTCAACGGCTACACCGTCCGGGCGTTCGCGACGCTCCACGGCATCCCCGGGCTCGGCTACGTGCTGGAGGAGGACGAGCGGCCGGGCAGGTTCAATCGCGAGCGCGCGATCGAACTCGGCGTCCCGCCGGGCCCGCTCTTCGGGCGGCTGCAGCGCGGGGAGGAAGTTCGTATCGTCCGCGACGGCACCGAGGCCGCCGTCCGTCCCGGCGACGTGATGGGAGAGTCGCGCCCGGGCAGGAAGATCGCCTATACCGGCGACACCCGCCCGCTCCAGGACCAGCCCGAGACCGCGGCGATGATCCGGGACGCCGATCTCCTGATCCACGACGCCACCTTCGACGACCAGGAGAACTCTCGCGCCCGCGATGTCCTGCACTCGACCGCCGGGGAGGCAGGCAAAGCCGCGACGGCGCTGGGCGCCCGTATGCTCGCCCTGATGCACATAAGTTCCCGTTATACAAGCACAGCAAACCATATACACGATGCAAAGCGACAGTATGAGGGAGACGTGATTCTACCGGCCGATCTGGCCGTGCTGGAGATCCCGTACAGGAGTTGATCGAGATGGACGGTGATGGTGATGGAGCAGGGTCTATCCAGCCAGAGCCGCCTGATACTTACGGGTCTCGGCGCCCTGCTCGTCAGTGCCGTTGCATCGAGCATCGCGGGCGTTTACCTTGGATCCGCCCGTGAAGTCCTCGCGCTGATACCCGGCCTGATGGTGCTCCTGCCGTCGATCATCGATATGCGGGGGAATATAGCCGGAGTCCTTGCATCCCGCCTCTCGTCGTCGATGCACCTCGGAGAGTTCTCTATCGATTTTGAGGAGGGCACCGTCCTCGGCGACAACGTTCGCGCCTCGTTCGTCATAACCGTCCTCATAGCATTTGTCCTCGGCATCTTCGCCTATGCGGCAAGCCTTCTGTCCGGCCTCCCGACGGTGAGCATCACCGACCTCGTGCTGATCTCGGTCACGAGCGGGTTCGTCTCGGGGCTCCTCGTGATGGGAATCACCCTGCTCATCGCCCTCATAAGCTACCGCTATGGCCTCGACCTCGACATGATCGGCGCACCGACCGTCACCACATCCGGGGACGTCGTCACGCTCCCGATCCTCGTACTTTCCGCGGTCTTTGTCATGTCTCTCCCTCCCTGGGCACGCCTGGCTCTCGGGGTCGCCGTGGTCGCCGTTGCCGTTGCTGTCATCCTCTATACCCGGCGCCGATCGGAGGGGATCGGAACCATCGTCGGGGAGAATCTCTCTTTCCTCATCCCGCTCAGCGTCTTCGGCACGCTGGCGGGCCTGACCTACTCCCTCAATCTCGACGCCCTGGTGACGATCGCCGCCTTCCTCATCCTGATACCGCCGTTTACGGGCATTCTCGGGTCGATTGGCGGCATTCTTGGGTCGCGCCTCTCGACGGGGATGCACACCGGCGAGCTCAACCCCTCGTTCCTCCCCGAGCGCGGCGTGGTGCATCATTTTATTATTTCCTACCTCTATACGTTGATACTGCTTCCACTGCTGGCGCTCATCGCGCATGGTGCGGCGGTGCTCATGGGGCTGAACAGCCCCGGCCTCGGCATGCTGGTCGCTATCAGCCTTGCGGCGGGTCTGGTCGTCATGACACTGGTGAACGGGGTGGCATATGTCACCGCGAGCCTTTCATTCCGGTACGGCCTCGATCCCGACAACTTCGGAGTCCCTGTCATCACAAGCCTGATCGACCTGATCGGTGCAGCCGCGCTTGTGACGGCGATAGGCCTGCTACTGTAGTGAAAGAATGGAGAACGACGGTTAAAAGCCATGATGGAACATGAATATCAGCCGATCAGCTTCAAAGACGTCCTGATCGAGATGAAGGACGTCTCCGAGCTGATGGTCGATCTTTCTTATTCAGCGATACTCTTCGACAGCAAAGAGATAGCGCTCGAGGTGATTAACCTTGAGGAGAGGATGAACAATCTGGTTTACCAGGCCAGAATTCAGAGTGTCCTCGGCGCGAGAAGGATCGAAGAGGCCGAGGCGATGAGCGGTATGCTCCAGGTGGCCGAAGCGGCGGAGAGGATCGCGA
>JAQVVW010000322.1 GCA_028698765.1 Methanoculleus sp.
CGAGGCGTCGAACGTCCCGATATCGCGGGCGAGCCGGACGACGTCTTCCTTGTCGAACGCGATCAGCGGCCGATAGACCGGGATCGCCGCCGCATCGGTGAGCACCGCCAGGTTATCCAGGGTCTGCGAAGCGACCTGGCCCATCGACTCGCCGGTGACGAACCCCTTCGCCCCCGTCCTCCGGGCGACTTCGGCGGCGATCCGGTACATACGCCGCTTGCAGAGGAGGCAGGTATAACGCTCCTCTCCCCGCTCTTCAAGCGTCCGCCGGGCCCGGGCGAGGTATCCGTCCTCGACGACCAGGAGTCCGATATCCGGCTGGTACCGGCGGAGGGCCTCGACCGTGGCCTTCGTCCGGGCAAGGTTCGTCCCGTCGAGGTAGCCCTCGAGCCCGATGTAGAGCGGGACGATCCGGCACCCCCGCTTCATCATCAGGTAGGCCGCGACCGGGGAGTCGATCCCGCCGGAGACGAGCGCGACGAGCGTTCCCTCGACGCCGGGGGGGATGCCCCCGGCGGCAGGGATCTTCCGGTCGAAGAGGTAGGAGGTGCCGTCCCGGACCTCGACGAAGATCTCCCGTTCAGGATGGTCGAGATCGACGCGGATGTGCGGGTACTCTGACCGGACCAGGTCCCCGAGCCGTTCGGCAAGATCCCTGGAGGTGAAAGAGTGCTTCCCTATGCGCCGGATCCGGAGGGCGAAGGTCACGGCGTCCCCGATGCCGTGGCCATCACAGAACGCGAGGAGGCCCCCCGGCAGATCGTCGAGCGGCACGACATCGCAGAGCGAGAACGAGACGATCCCGAAGATGTTCCGGAGCACCTCCGGGTCGACGTCCCCGGCAAGCCAGATCCTCCCGCGCTCCCGCCAGGCTTTTGCACCCGGAAGTACCCGTTCGATCCCGCGGATGAGGGTCCTCTCCCACTCCCGGCGGACGGGCTCCGATTTGAGGAAGATCTCGGAGTAGCGCACCAGCCAGACCCGGTCCGGTTCGGTCACGGTCTCCGTCTCCCCTTCCCCCTGAGTCGTTCGATCTCCTTGCCCCCCGGCACCCGGATCAGGAACGTCCCGTAGCAAGGCTTGGTGTAGGGGAGGATGATGAACGTGTCCTCCACCCCGACGGCGATCGGCGGGACCCCGATGATGTGCGTATCAAAGACTGCATACCCCGGATCGACGTAGTAGACCTCGCGGCAGCGTTTCTCCACCAGGGCGCGGCATTCCGCGAACGAGGCTTCCCTGAGGAGAACCTCCGGGTTCAGTTCGTCGATGCACGCCATCCGAAGACCCCGTCGATCCCTTTCTTCAGTCTTCCCGGGTTGTGGACCGCCTTCTCCACGACCTTTTCGCAGGGGAACTCGACCCCTGCTGCGAGTTCTTCGGCGTTCCGGCCGAAGACGATGACCACGAGGCGTGCCTCCGGGAGGAGGTAGCGCATCGTGGCGGCGTACGATATGCCGGCATCGTTATGGGCGAAGACCACGCAGAGAGCGGCGTTCCGCTTCTTCTCCGCGACCTCCCCGATGCAGCGGTCAAGGTCGATGGTCCTCCCGATGTAGTGCCTCCTCCAGTCGGAGACGCGGAGGAGGGCAAGAACCGAGGGGTTTCCGGCACTGAGGACGTCGTAACCGTCCTCGGCAAGCCGGCCCGCAAGGTAGAGGCCGATCGCCGCCTGCACCGGGACCTCCGGGCACCCGAAGACCAGGAGGGCTGATTCATCTTTGTGTGCTTGCGTTGTCATGCGCATCGTCCTATCAGTGTGCTGATCGCATCGCTCGAGATGAGCCCGATCACCCGCCGGTCCGCGTCGACGACGGGAAGGGCGGATATCGAGCGCTCCTCCATCCTCCGGGCGGCCTCGGTGACCGGTTCGTCCGGCGCGGCGGTGACGACCGAGCGGGACATGATCTCGTCGAGGCTCCCGTAACCGCAGGCGACCGCTTTCGCGATGTCCCATGAGGTGACGATCCCGGCGAGATCGCCCCGTTCGGCGAGGACGGGGAGATGGTTGACGGCGTTCTCGATCATGATCCGGGCGGCGTCGTGGATGGACGCCCGTCCTACTATGGTCGGAATGCCCGTCTCCATGACGTCCCGGACGAGGAGGTGATCGAGGAACGTGCCGATGAGGTAGTTCATCTGCCCGTCTTCGAGGAGGAAGGCGTCGTGGCCGTAATTCGACCGGATCTCACAGTACTGGACGTCAATACCGTTTGCGGCCAGCGCGTTTGCTATCTCCTCGGACTGATACGGCGGGTAGAGCCAGTCGGAAGAGACCGAAATGACCAGGAACGAGGCCTTCACTCCGGCAAAACCGGCAGCGAGTGAGTCCTCCACGGCGAGGTCGAAGTAATCGAGCGCCCGGGTGATGTAGAGGTAGGCGTTGGCGTCGAACCGCCGGGTGAAGGTCTCGCCCTGGTGGTGGAGGTAACTCTCGACCTGGAACTCGGTGGAGAACCCGTAGCCGACGCTGCTGCGGTTCTGCAGGTTACGCCCGAACTTCTCGCGCATCGCCCCGTCGGAGAGGTAGGTGATGTGCCCGATCATCCGGGCGAGCCGCAGGCCCTGCACTGGCGGACGATCTGCCGGGTAGGCCCCGCCCGCCCAAGCGGGATCGGCCATGATCGCCTGCCGCCCGACCTCGTTGAAGGCGATCTGCTGGGCGGTCGAGCGTGCGGTCGTGGCGATGGCGATCACCTTCCGGACCGCCTCCGGGTAGGCGACCGCCCACTGGAGCGCCTGCATGCC
>JAQVVW010000323.1 GCA_028698765.1 Methanoculleus sp.
TAGATCGCCGCCTCGATCCGCCGGATGCCCGGGAGGGAGAAGAGCGCGGGGACGAGGTGGCGGATCGCTTCGGTCGCATACCCCCGGCCCTGGAACTCGTCGAGCACCGAGCAGCCGATGAGGATCCGGTCTTCCGTCTCCTCGAGCGTCGGGGGCGTGGCGGTCCCCACGGTGCCGATGAGGACCCGTCCTTTTTCTGCCGGGTCGTCAAGCACCCAGTACCAGGCGGCGAAGAGGGGGTCGCCGCCTTCGGTCATCATCTGGATGAACGCCCCGAGCGTCTCGTCGTCGAGGAGCGACGGCGGCCACGACCCCGGGATCTCGGCATCGAGGAGGCGTCCAAGGTTCCGGCGGTCGTTACGGTCGCTCTCGAGGAGTTCGAGCGTTGCCGGGACCAGGTCCAGGCGCTCGGTGCGGATGCGGGTGGGTTTCATCGTAGTCACGGCCATAATCATATCGTTAGCCGCGGGATGGTTCTTATCTGTTGCGGATCCTCCCCGGGAGAGGCGCCCTGGCCCCGCTCACGCGCGAGGGTGGTGGAGCCCGGCAGAGGAGATTGCAGAATGCTCTGAATCGGGGTCTGGGTGCAGAACGTACTATAAAAAAACATATCCCGGCTGCCACCGAGTATATGGATCGACTGCCGCTTCCGACCCCGGACGGAGATCCACCATGACCGCACCCCTCCCGCTCGCAAAGACCGGCTTTATCCTGGCACTTGCCATCGTCTGTATCGTCACGCTCGGAACCGCCTCCGCAGGCTGCACCGCTGCTCACGACCCGGTCAGGATCGGTGTCCTGCTGCCTTCAACCGGCCCGTCTGCCGTGCATTCGCTCGACGGCCTCGCCTGGGCGGTGGACGCGCTGAACCGGGAGGGCGGCCGGCCGGTCGAGCTCGTCTACCGCGACACGAGCACGGGGAAGATCTCCGCATACGCGGAGGAACTTGCCGGGCGCAAGGATATCGACGTCATCATCGGCCCCGCGACAAGCGCGGAACTCATCGAGATCGCCCCCCTCGTCACGGCGAAGGGCAAACTCCTCATATCGCCGAGCGCCACCTCGGCCCTTGTCGCGGCCGAGTTCCGGGAGAACGATCTCGTCTGGCGGACCTGCTCCGGCGATGGTGAGCAGCTGAAAGCGATCTTCGGGTTCCTCTCCGGCTCCGGTATAGAGAACGTCTCCCTCGTCGCTGCGAATGACACCTACGGGGCGACGTTCGTCCGGCTCGCCCCGGCAGCGGCCACAAGGCACGGGATCCGGCTCACCGGGACGGCGTTCGTCGATGCACCGGATGATCTCGCGGCGGTTGCGGCACGGGTAGCCGGGGAGGAGCCCGATGTGGTCGTCGCCGCCGTCTACCCCGAGGAGGCCGCCGGGCTTGCGGATGCCCTCTCCCCCATCCCCCTCTTCCTCGCCGACGCCGGCCGTTCGCCCTACCTGATCGAGCGCCTGGGCGAACGCTCGGAGGGGATATCAGGTACGTCGCTTGCCCCCGACCCTTCGACCGGCTACGCGATCGCCCATGATGAGGTCTTCGGCGAGGAACCCCCGGCGTTTGCCGCACAGACCTACGACGCCCTCCTCCTCGCCGTCTACACCGCGGCCCGGCAGGAGGCGGCACCCGGCGAACCGCTCGCCGCCTCCCTCCGGTGGGTCGTCTCCGGCGACGGCATCATGAAGGGCTGGGACCCCCAGGAGGCGTCCGAGGCCGCGGCGATGATCCGTGCGGGCGCTCACCCGGCGGTCACCGGCGCCTCCGGCCCCCTCCGGTTCGGCGAGAACTCCGCCGCGGGACCGCTCGCCGGCTACTACACCCGCTGGACGGTCGAGGGCGGGGCGTTCTCTGAGAGCACCCCGGTCGCGTCCGCGGAGGTCCCGGCGCGCCTCCCTGTTCTCTTCGGCGCCGCCGGCGATAGACCCGTGGTCTGGATGGTCTACCCGCTGGCAAAGGGCGACCGGTCGTTTGCCGACTCGGCCTACCGGGGGCTCTTCCGGGCAGAGGAGTCGTTTGTCTTCGCGAAGCGGGAGTTCACCTATGCCGACCTCGCGCTCCTCGACGCGGTCTTTACTGCCCAAAACTTCACCGAGAAGCCCGACCTCGTCATCATCGAGGGGTTCCAGTTCACCGACGCCTCCCGTCGCTGGGCGGTAGCGAACCCCGATATCCGGTTCGTCACCTTCGAGCAGGAGGACTTCGGGCTCCCGAACGCCTGCGACGCCGTGATGGTCCCCTACGGTGCCTCCTACCTTGCGGGCGTGATGGCGGCGAACATGACGGAGACAGGAAGGATCGGCGCGGTCGCCGGCGCCCCGGTGGGGGTCATCGAGCCCTTCGTCGAGGGGTTCAGGGCCGGGGCGGCGGCATACGATCCGGCCGTGAACGTGACGGTCCTCTACGTCGACGAGAGTTTCGAGGGGTTCGGGATGCCGGAGCGTGCAGGTGACCTCGCCCGCGACCTCCGCAGCGGAGGCGCCGACGTCATCCTGATGATCGCGGGCTCCTCCAACACCGGGATCGTCGACGCCGTCCGGGAGGCCGGCGACGTCTCCCTCATCGGGGAGGACACCGACCAGTCTTACCTCGCCCCGAACCTGATGGCCGCGTCGGTGGTGAAGAATATCGACGCGGTCGTCTACCGCGCGGTGGAGGACGAGGTCACGGGCCGGTTCCGGGCCGGGCAGGAGGTCTGGACGCTTGAGGACGGCGGTACCGGGCTCTTCGTCTCCCCGC
>JAQVVW010000022.1 GCA_028698765.1 Methanoculleus sp.
TCTACGGGGAGATCGCCCGGTACGTCGGGTGCCCGCTCGATCGCACGCTGAACTCCTCGAACGTCATCGATATCTACGTTCTCCGGAAGGCGTCGGGAAGGTTCGTCCTCCCCTCAAAAGGGCTTGCTGCGGGCGACGAGTTCGAGGGGGCGACTGTCTTTGAGCCCGCGACGGGCCTCCGGGAGAACGTGGTGGTCCTCGACCTGAAGTCGCTCTACCCGATGGCGATGATGACGATCAACGCCTCTCCCGAGACGAAGAACCCGGACGGCGAACTGCGGGCGCCGAACGGCGTCCGGTTCTCCCGGGAGCCGGACGGGTTGACGAGGAGCATCATCTCGGAGCTCCTCGGGGAGCGGGACGAGCGCAAACGCCTCCGAAACCTTTACCCCTTCGGGTCGCCGGAGTATGTCCTCTACGACCTCCAGCAGAACGTCCTGAAGGTGATCATGAACTCCTACTACGGGGTCTCGGGCTACACCCGGTTCAGGCTCTACGACCGCGAGATCGGGTCGGCCGTCACATCGGTCGGCCGGGCGATCATCAGGCACACCCGTGACGTCATCGCTGATCTCGGCTATAGCGTCCTCTACGGGGACACCGACTCCTGTATGGTGCAGGTTCCGCCGGGGGACCTCGAGGAGACGATCGCCCGTGCGAGGGATATCGAGGCGAAGTTGAACGCGAGTTACGGCGACTTCGCGAAGGCGGAGCTCGGCGCCGATACGCACTACTTCTCCATCAAGTTCGAGAAGGTCTACCGCCGTTTCTTCCAGGCGGGCAAGAAGAAGCGCTACGCCGGGCACCTGGTCTGGAAGGAGGGAAAAGACGTCGACGAGGTGGACGTCGTCGGGTTCGAGATCCGGCGCAGCGACTCCCCGCAGTTCACGCGGGAGGTGCAGCGCGCCGTCATCGAGATGATCCTTCGGGGGGACGCGTTCAGCGACGTGCAGGCGTATCTTCGCGACGTCATCAGGAAGTACCGCCGGGGGGAGTACTCCCTCGACGAGGCCGGTATCCCGGGCGGGATCGGGAAGAATCTCGATAGTTACGAGAACGACGACGCCCACATCAGGGGCGCCAAGTACTCGAACGAGCATCTCGGGACCGACTTCAAGCGGGGCAGCAAGCCCAAGCGCGTCTACATAAAGGCCGTCACGGCGAAATACCCAAGGACGGATGTGGTCGACTTCGAGTACGCCGACCAGGTGCCGCCGGAGTTCGTCATCGACTGGGAGACGATGCTTGAGAAGACGCTGAAAGGCCCCATCTCGCGGATCATCGAGCCGCTCGGGTGGGACTGGCACGACGTCGATCCGTCGAGGACGACGCTCTTTGATTTCGGTATGTGAGAAAAGTTTGAGGGGTCGCTTTACGCGAGGCCCCTTCTCGCGCGCTCCTCATCGAGGAACGCGCTCCGCTCGACATTCTTCGACCAGGCGATCCGGCCGCCGACGATCTGCCAGTTGTCCATCTCCAGGACGTCGACCCCCTCGGGGACCTCAGGGACGGCCGCCCCGCCGGGGACGACGAGGACGGCCCTGTCTGCGTTGCCGGCGCTTGCGGCAGCCTTGAGCGCCTCGACGGCGCCTGCCTGGACCACAGGGGCCATATTCACGTTCACGAGCACCCGCTCCGCCCTGCCGGCGACCCGGCGGGAGAGCACGTATTCCGGCTGAGCACTGCCGGCGGGAGATCCTGCATACTGCCACCCCTCCCGGGGAGAGAACCGCCGGGAAAGGGTCTTTTTCACATCCAGATGTGTAGAATCTTTTATGCCACCCATATCAATATCCTCTGTGTACCTGTTATGGTCATGGTCGAATATAAGCGTTGTAGTTTGCACATTCCTGTTTGTAGCAGGTGACCGGTGGCGTTGATGCTCTCCACGGGCTCAATCCCGGGCAACCTCTCCGTCATCATCGATCCGTTTCTCCCGGGCCGTTCACAGGGCGAAGGCGGCGGTCGGTAAAGAAGGAACATCGGAAGATCCGAAGGAACACTTTTATTCTACTATCGGTATTATGCGCCGGGGTTTTATTATGGCAGAAGCAACGCAGACGGATGCCGGGGTTGTGGAAGCGTACGAGAGACTTGCGCATGAGGTGCTGGAGCGGCCGGAGAGCATCCCGAGCGCTATCCACAATCTCCTCCTGAAATTGGCGGAGACGCACCCGGGAGCGGTCTACTGGATCATCCGCAAGTTCTACCAGGAGTATCTCCGGCTCTACGTCTCCGATACCGGCTACATCGGCATCGCAGATCGGTATGAACCCGATCTGATGTACCCGGGCGACATTGTCCTCTACATGGTGCCGGAGAGCCCGCAGGCGGGCGATGTGGTCCAGATCTCCTTCACCGACAAGGGTGAGGTGAGCGTCTACGTCATCCACGGACGGGTCATCGGGTGCAACGACGACCGGTCGGTACAGGTGGCGGATACGAGCACCGGAGAGGAGTACCGGGTCGTTGACTGGAACATCCTCGGGAAACTGGTCAGGGTCATCCCGTTCGGCTCCAGCGAGTGGCAGGAACTCTTCACGGCGTCCGGCGTCCCGAAGGGATGGGTCGCAACATCGGTCGAGGAGAACATCCGCTCCATCCAGGACTCAGACATTGCCGGGAAGGACGAAGCGATCGCCGAACTCAAGCGCCGCCTTAAGGATCTGGTATAGGAGAGGTGGCTACGCCAGTGTATTTTCTGCCGGGCGGGAGCAGACCGGCTTTCGTACCGGCCAACGACGCCTACCTGCACGAACCTTTTTTAAGGGGATGGTCTATCCCTGCCGCATGAGGCATCTGGCAATAATCATCCTTGCTCTGCTTCTCATCCCGTCCGGAGCAGAGGCGCTCACCTTCCTCGGCGGGGACGAGACCCTGATCGATACCCCTATTCCCGACGACGTGGTCGTCTCAGGCGGGACCGTGACCGTCAACGCCCCCGTCGACAGCCTGACGGTCGCCGGGGGAACGGTGAGGGTGGACGCGCCGGTCGCCGGCGACATCATCGCCGGCGGAGGCAGCCTGATCATCAACGGCGACGTCGGTGGGAAGGTGCTCGCCGCCGGCGGCGAGATCGAGTTGAACGGGAACGCGACGAACGCCCTCGTCACGGGTGGTGCGGTCAGGATCGGGAGAGATGCCGTCATAGAGCGCGACGCGGTGATCAGTGCGGGAGAGGTCACGAACGAAGGATCGGTTCTCCGCAACCTGACGGTCGAGGCCGAGACCTTCACCAATACCGGTACGGCCGAGAACGTGACCTTCGAGCAGGAGGAGCCGGAGTCGGCGCTGCCCGGCCTCTTCTCGGTGCTCTTCGCCGTCGGGTTCCTTATCCTCGGCCTTCTCCTCATCCGGGGGTTCCCCGACCTGTTTCAGGCGGTGGTCGGGCAGGTCAGGGAGAGCCCGGTTCTCCTGACGGTCCTCGGGTTCGTCGCGATCATCGTATCGGCGATCATCCTCGTCATCGTCGCAATCACGATCGTCGGCCTCCCCATCGCGCTCGTCGGCGGGCTGATCTTCCTCGTCGCGCTGATGCTCTCGTCGCTCTTTGTCGCGTACGCCCTCGGAGACGTCATCGCATCCCGGGCGGGGTGGAGCCCGGGTCGTGCGTGGATATTCGTTCTCGGGTTCGTGATCCTGCAGATCCTCATCTTCATCCCGCTGCTCGGGGCGATCGTCCAGATCATCGCGGTCAGCCTCGGTTTCGGCGGGCTGCTCTACGCGCTCAGGAGCGACCGTCCGTTCCGTGCCGGTGGTGAGGCGTAGCCTTTTTTGATGAGCCAGAGGCCCCGCTCGGACTGCCCGGCGGGATGGGTATATGGGGTGCGGCTTCCCGTTCTGCGGAAAAATAGGGGTGTGTGGAGAGGACAGGTGTTCCGCTCAGGGCGTGCCGGCGCCCTTCTCCCGGCCGAGCCGGAAGGCCGCGGTGTTGACCTCGACGGTCTTTTTGGGCACGCACCGCCGCACCGCCTCTTCGAGGGTCTCGGGCAGGAGCGGGATGTCGGCCGACGCCGCCCCGAGCATCACGATGTTCTGCGAGAGGATGTTCCCCGCCTCCCTGGCGAGGGCCGCGGCGTCGATGCAGGCGACGTCGAGGCCGGCGAGCGCGGCGAGGATGCTCTCCTCGTCGGGGACGTCGAGTGCCTGCTGGTAGACCGACGTCGGGACGACCAGGTTCCGGTTCACGATAAGCCGCCCTCCTACCGGGAGGTAGTGGCGGTAGCGGAGCGCTTCGAGGAGGTCGAAGGCGACGAGGAGATCGGCCGTCCCCGGCACGATCAGGGAACCGTGCTTCCCGTCGATCCGGATATGGCTCTCCACCGACCCGCCGCGCTGCGCCATGCCGTGGGTCTCGGCGCTCTGGACGGTCCGGTTCTCGATGATGCAGGCCTCGCCGAGGACGTTCGAGGCGAGGACGGTTCCCTGGCCGCCGATCCCGACGATCAGGATATCGAACGAGGGTTTCATCTGCGTCCCTCCATACCGATCGCACCTGACGGGCATATGTCCGCGCAGACGCCGCAACCGGCGCAGAGTTCGGTTATCGTCGCGTTCTCCCCGGTAAACGCGATCGCCGGGCAGCCGAACGACCGGCAGACACCGCAGCCGATGCACCGTTCGAGGTCGACAGCGTAGGCCTTTCGCCGGACACCGCTCTTCCGTGCGGTGATGACGCAGGGCTGCTTTGAGATGATGACCCGGACGCCCCTCCTCTCCTTTGCCCTCCGGAAGGTTTCGAGGAGCACGGGAAGATCGTAGGGATCGACCGTCTCGACCCACGAGACCCCACATGCCCGGCAGATCGCGTCGAGCGATATCGGGGTGCTCTCGGCGCCTGTCGCGGTCACTCCCGTGTTGGGGTTCGGCTGGTGGCCGGTCATAGCGGTGATCCGGTTGTCCAGGATGACGACGACCATATCGGCGCCGTTGTAGACGGCGTTCAGGAGCCCCGGCATCCCCGTGTGCAGGAACGTTGAGTCGCCGATGGTGCAGACGACCGGGCGCTCCTCTCCTGACCGGGCGATCCCGCTCCCGACGGTGATCGAGGCACCCATGCAGATGGTGGTGTCCACCGCCCCGAGCTGGAGGCCGAGGGTGTAGCACCCGATGTCGCTCGGGAAGATGCCGTCGCGAAAGACCTTCTTCATCGCGTAGAACGTCGGCCGGTGCATGCACCCGGCGCAGAGGATCGGCGGGCGGGGCGGCACGCCCTGGACCGGGGCGGCCGCCGGAAAGGTCGTCGTCGGGGTCATGCCCGCCTTCTCGAGGGCGGCGGCGACGATCGCCGGGTTGAACTCCCCTTCATACGGCACCGTGCTGTCCATCTTGCCGAAGACCTCGGTCCTCGTCGCCACCTGCCGTACGGCCTCCTCGACGACCGGATCGAGTTCCTCGATGACGAGAACCTTCTCGTGCCGGTCGACAAACTCCCGGAGCCACTCCTCGTCGATCGGGTAGGCCCCGACGATCGCGAGCGAGACGTCGCCCCCGATCACCTCCTGGACGTAGGCGGCCGAGACGCCGCTCGCGACGACGGCGGTGCTGCCCCGGACGGTGTGGCGGTTGTAGCCGAGTTCGACGAGCCGTTTCTTTAACGCCTGCTGCTTCCCATTCAGGTTCTTGTGCAGAACCCGGGTGTGTGCGGGGATGACCACGTATTGCTTCGGGTCGCGCTGGAATGCGGCGGTCCGGTGTTCGGTTCCGACTGCGCCCGTGTCGACGTCACCCTTTGAGTGGCAGATCCGGGTGGTGGGGCGGAAGATGACCGGCAGGCCGAACTCCTCGGAGAGGGCGAAGGCGTCCCGTATCATATCGTGCGCCTCCTGAACCGATGCCGGGTCGAGGCAGGGAAGCCGGGCGAAGTGCGCGTAGCGCCGGGTATCCTGCTCGTTCTGGGAACTGTGCGCGAAGGGGTCGTCGGCGGAGAGGACGACGAACCCGCCGGTCACCCCGGTGTATGCGCTCGTCATCAGGGGATCGGCCGCCACGTTCAGTCCGACGTGTTTCATGGTGCAGAGTGCGCGCTGCCCGCACCAGGCGGCGCCGAGCGCGTTCTCGAGGGCGACCTTCTCGTTCGTGGACCACTCCACGGTGAAGGGCCGCTCCTTCTGCACCCTGAGGACGTCGATCACTTCGGAGGACGGCGTGCCGGGATAGCCGCTGGCAAAATCGATGTTTGCCTCCAGGCATGCGTGAGCGATGCCCTCGTTTCCGAGTAGGTACCGTATTGCCATTGTTCCACTCAACTGTACTTCTATTGTCGGGTTTCAACATAGCGCTTTGGATGCCGGTCTAAAACATTCCGGTGCGGAAATGCCGCCTGTCGCGGGAGAACCACGACGGCCCGTATCTTTTGCGCGCCACTGTTCTCGGAAGTGGATCGGCGGTCGTGTCCCCCAATGCGGCCATTTGCGCCGCTTTCTTTCCAGGAGGACGCCTATCTCCGGAGTTCGTCCCATGCTGCTCTCCCTGCCGGTTCTTCACCGGGCACCATTCCCGGATGATCCGGGGCAGAGTCCTTACATAACCTTTAAGTTGGATATTGTACAATATTTGTAGGCACCAGTAGAGGTGTATCGGGCCCGTAGCATAGCCGGTGGTGCACCCGGCTGATAACCGGGAGGTCATGCGTTCGAATCGCATCGGGCCCATCGTTCTTTCATCTTTCTTCTTCGTGGTTTCACGGTATGCCGTTCGCTACACTGTCTCTCTTCCGATCTCTAGATCTCTATCGATTTCTCCCGAAAGATTGTCTGATCGGGAGCGCGCCCCTTCAGCCCGAATCCTCTGGTCGCCGACGGTAGACAAGATGCTCGAGCACCAGGGCCACCACAATACCCACCACAAACCCGTTCGTGATCAGCGGGCGGACGAGTGCCGGGAACCCCGCGGCGACCTCTGCAGGCAGGAACGCCACCAGCGTCCCGAGGAGGAGGGGGATGCCGATGATCAATCCCTCATTGAACGTCCTGACCGCCCCGCTCTCCTGGCCGAGCATCAGCCCCGCTGCGATCTGGGAGGCCATGACGTAGGCGAGGACGACCCCGATGACCGGCCCGGGGATGCTCGCAAGGCCGCCGATGGCGAGGGGAGATAGGGCCATGAGTGCGAGAGCGATGCCTGCCGGGACCAGGGCGAACCGGGACGCGCACCCGGTCGCGGCGATGACGCCGGGGGAGAGCGAGAAGTTCACGGGGCCGATCACCCCGCTGAGGCCTGCTGCGACGTTTCCGAGGCCGGTGATGGTCACCCCGCGGTTTGTGCGCTCACCCATCTTATCCGCCCCGAGAAGGCCGCCCACCGACTGGATGGATCCGAGGTCGTTTACGGCGAGTGCAAGGAAGCAGATCAGGAACGCTGCAAAGACTCCTGCATCGGGCAGGGCGAGCGGCGCGAGCAGGCCCGGAGGGAGTGCGAGCATCGCGGTGCCTTCCGGCGGCAGGGGAACCGGACCAAAGAGGACGATGTAGGAGAGCGTCCCGAAGATGATCGCCCAGAGCGCCAGGGTCGACTTCCATATCCCCTTCAGGAGTCCGCTTGCGACGAAGAGGATGAGAGCGAATGCGAGGGCGAAGAGGAAGGTCTGCGCCGGGGGAACCGTGCCGCCCCCATCCGTGATGAAGTTGAGGATGGTGGGTGCGAGGGTGAATCCGATGAGCATGAGGACGACCGCGATCACCCGGGGCGTGAAGAGGCGTTTGATATACTCAAAGAGGCCAGTTGCCGCTATCCCTGCAAGGAGGAGCCCGCCGATCACCAGCGACGCATTGATGGCGGGAAATCCCGCACCAATGCTTGCAAGGATGCCGATCAGGAGCACCGTTGCCGGGCCGAGCACCAGGGGAAGCCTGTGGCCGAGGTAGATCTGCGCGAGCAGCACCAGGGCGACGAGGAGAAAGAGTTTCTGGAGGTATGGGACGACCGACCCTTCGGTCTGGAGGGCGGCCACCACCCCGCCGGTGATGAGAATGAGCGGCACGCTCACCGCGAGCCATTGCAGGCCGAAGATGAGGAGCGATGCCGGTCGCGGCCGGTCGTCGATACCGTAGGTGAACTCCATTGTAGTGGTTCCCGGCGAAACGACCGGCCCGGGGGTGGAGCACGGGGGCGTTCCGGCCTGTAATCAGGATGTTCTTCTTCCCGGCTCCATAATAGTTTCCTATTCTATCAAGAGATGTTCTGAGCCGGAATCTCTTCGTAGCCCCCTACCAATTCAGTATATCTGTTGTAACCCCACCCCGCCCGGCCTTCGGCCTCCTCCCCCTTCCTGCGGGGCGGGGGCAGTGCGTGGGGATAGCCGGTGGGAAGCCGTGTCCGATTTTCCGCGACAATGCGAGGGAGAACAGCCGGGTGAAACTTCAGATGCGTTCCTCCTCCGACCTCCCTCCCTCCCTCTTGCAGGATAAACCCCCGGCGCCGTCTCATGGTCGTTTCCGCAAACCGATGGTTTGATGCACTGTGGCCGGGAATTGATCGGTATGCTTTCACCCGGTCATGCGACTGAATCCTCCTGTATTCGTCCCGGCATCGGGCGGAGGGCGCGGGTATGAACGCAGTCGAGGTCCGGGGGCTCTCGCGGTCATTCGACGGCCGTGATATCCTCCGCGACGTCTCGTTCACCGTCGGGCACGGGGAGATCTTCGGTTACCTCGGCCCGAACGGCGCCGGAAAGACCACGACAATCCGGATCCTGCTCGGCCTCCTCGCCCCCGGCACGGGCGAGGTCCGGGTCCTCGGGAGGGATCTCGCCGCCGACGACGATGCGCGTGCGCGAGTCGGGGTGCTCTTCGAGAACAACGGCCTTGTCGACCGGATGAGCGCCGCAGACAACCTCACCTACTACGCCGGGCTCTACGGCGTCGATGACCCGGCGGAGCGGATCGACGAACTCCTCGCGCTCGTCGGTCTCGCCGACCGGCGGGACGACCCGGTCGGGACGTTCTCGACCGGCATGAAGCGGAAACTCGGGATCGCCCGGGCGATCCTCCACCGCCCGGAGGTCGTCTTCCTCGACGAACCCTCCTCCGGCCTCGACCCCGGCGCGCAGAGGATGGTCCGCGACCTCATCCTCGAACTCTCCCGGCGGGAGGAGATGACCGTCTTCTTAAACTCCCACCACCTCGACGAGGTCCAGCGGATCTGCTCCACGGTCGCGATCCTCGCGGGAGGGAGGATCCGCGCCTTCGACTCGGTGGAGAACCTCACCGCAGCATTCGGCCGCCCGGCCGTGACGGTCGCGCTTGCCGGTGCCGGCGCCCGCGCGTGCGAGACCGTCGGAGGACTGCCGTACGTCACGGAGTGCGGCGTGGACGGCGACCGCCTCCGATGCACCCTCGCCGATCCGGCCGCGATACCCGACCTCATCGCGGCCCTCGTCGGGGCAGGGTTCCGCATCGAGGAGGTCCGCCGGTCGTCGCGGTCGCTTGAGGAGATCTACATCGAGCACGTCGGCCGGGCGGAGGGCGGTCCATGAGCACGCTCTCCGTCATCGCCCGCCGGGAGATGGGGCTTGCTCTCCGGAACCGGAGTATCCTCATCTCGGCGTTCATCTTTGCCATCTGGTTCCCGGTGATGTCGGCCCTCGGGATCGCCGCGGGTGCAGGAGACGACGCCACGATCCTGGCAGGGGGTATCGCAGCAATCACCCTCTCGTTAGGGGTCTTCATGGGCTACCTCTTCTGCGCCGATGCCTTCCTCCGGGAGAAGCGGGACGGCAGCATCGAGACACTCCTCTGCGCACCGGTCTCGCTCCAGCGTCTCTGGGAGGGGAAGGCCGCAGGAGTCGCCGTTCCGGCCTATCTGATGACCCTCGTCTCGGCCGCAGTAACTGCCGCCGCGGTCTCCACACTCACCGGGATTCCGGTCGCCACCGACCCCCTGCTCCTCCTCCACCTCGCGGTCGTCGTCCCGGTCTGGATCCTCGCCGCGGCAGGACTTATCGGCGCGGCCCAGCTCGCGCTCGGGATGCGAGAGAACCAGATCCTCGGGTTTGTCTTCATATTCGGGTTCTTCTTCCTCATCTTCGCGCTCCGGGGGGTAGTTCCCGGCCTCTCGGTGACGACGGAGGGTATCTTCGCGGCTGCCGGGCTCGCGCTTCTCGCTCTTGCCCGCTTCATCGCCGGGAAAGTGACGAAGGAGCGGATCGTCCGGACGATTCCGTAAAAAAATGGAACGGGCCGACCTACTGCCCGGCCGCCGTCCCTTCCCTGAGATACCGGAGGACCGGGGCGAGGACCTCCTCATTCACCGCGCCTGCTTTTGCCGCAGAGTTGCTGTTCATGGCGATGTAGGTGTCCTTCTCGGCCCAGTAGTAGAGTATCGTGTACGAGCCGTAGTACCCGCCGGTATGGCCGTAGAGGGTCAGGCCCTCCGATGCGTTCTGCTGCGTGAAGTATCCGTACCCGCATCCGACGCTCAACTCCCCGAGACCGGGCACCGTCCCGATCTTCTGAGACTGTGGGGAGGTGTTCTCCATCGCCGCAAGCGATGCCGGGCTGATCAACGCTCCCGAGCGGAGTGCACGGTGGAACCTGTTGAGATCGGCCGTCGTGCTCACGATATCCCCGGCGCCCCGGTCGAACTGGATGTAGAGGTCGCTGAAGTCCATGACGGTCCCATCTTCATCGCTCTCCAGGGCCCGCATGTGTGGACCGGGGATGTGGTTGGTCCGGTGGACGAACGTGTCGTTCATCCCCGCCGGGACGAGGATGTTGCGGGTGACATAGTCCTCGTAGGGAGTTCCGGCCGCCTCGTCGATGATCAATGTCAGGAGGATGTAGTTCACGTTCGAGTAGGTGTAATCCGTTCCCGGCGGATAGAGGGGGCCGGCCTCGAGGCCCTGCCGCATCCCTTCCTGGTAGGGAATCGGGGTATCAGGGTTCATGTACTCTTCGAGGACGATCGCGTTCTCGTCGTAGTCCGCGATCCCGCTCGTGTGGTCGAGGAGGTGGCGGA
>JAQVVW010000324.1 GCA_028698765.1 Methanoculleus sp.
TTCCATCCCGGCGCCGCGGTGGTGGCCGAGGTGGGTCACGAGGTAAGGTATGCCGAGAAGGGCGCACCGCCGGAGTTCCCCGGTAAGCGTCGCGATCGATTTCTCGTAGATCTCCTCGTCGGGCGAGGCCAGGTTCGGGAGGTAGGGCATATGGTCGACGACCGGGCCGATCCCCGATGCACGCAGCGCCGCCTTGAACGCATCGGCAGAATCCGCATCGAGGTCCTTTGCCTTCCAGCCCCGGGGGTTCCTGGAGAAGATCTGAAACGTGTCGCACCCCGCATCACGAGCCCTGCCGACCGCGAGGTCGATCGAGCCGGCGATGGAGACATGGCATCCCACGCGCACCATGATGTAACTCTCGACGCTGGAACGTTTAGGCCTTCCTTCCCCCGACCTCGCTGAGAACCGCCGCCCCGAACTCCCGGGTGCCGGCGACGCCGCCGAGGTCGCGGGTCCGGATACCCCCGCGAAGCACCCGGGAGACTGCTTCTTCCACGGCCGCCGCCGATGCCGGATCCCCGAAGTGGGAGAGCAGCATTGCAGCGCTCCGGATAGTCGCGATAGGGTTTGCGATATTTCGTCCCGCAATATCAGGGGCACTCCCGTGCACCGGCTCAAAGAGGGCGTGGTGCTCCCCGATATTCGCGCTCGGAAGCATACCCAGGCCCCCCACCAGGTAGGCGGAGGCGTCGGAGAGGATATCCCCGAAGATGTTGGTGGTCACGACCACGTCGTACCTCACCGGGTGCGTCAGAAGGTCGAGGCAGAGTGCGTCGATGTAACTCGCCTTGCAAGGAACGCCCGCCCGGGCCGCCTCCGCGGTGCAGACTTCGACAAAGAGGCAGTCCGACTTCAAGACGTTCGCCTTGTTGCCGACGGTGAGGTGACGGCGAGACTTCGCGAGGGTGCAGGCATACCGGGCGATCCTCTCGCTCCCCCTCCGGGAGACAACCCGGACGGTGCAGGCCCGGTCCGGCTCCGTCCACTCGATGCCCGAGTAAAGCCCCTCGGTGTTCTCCCGCACGATGATGATATCGACCCCCTCGCCCCGTATCGGCCGGACGTTCGCGTAGAGATCGAGCGCGTGGCGGATCTGCAGCATAACGCTCCGGTAGCCGGGGTCGGGCGGCGTCGTGATGGCGCCAAAGAGGATGGCATCGGCCGACCGAAGTGCAGCCATCGTCTCCTCCCCGCAGGCGCTCCCGGTCCGCTCCCAGAGCCCGTACCCCACCTCGACGTCGAAGAACTCGAAGTCCGGGCGCACGGCCGCGAGGATATCACGGGCGACGGGGACGACCTCGTGCCCGATGCCGTCGCCTTCAACGACCGCTACCTTCACCATCGCGCCCCCTCCATGCGGTAACCACGTCAACGACCGCCTGCGCGATATCCCGGGGCGATGCGCCCCAGTGGACCACCACGCCAAACAGGCCGTTCCGGGGCCCGAGCCCTCCCCGTTCGCTCCGGCAGCACCGGGTGATGAACGGCTCCTCCGCCACCACCTCAAGCGGGCAGATGTTCTCTACCCTGACGCCGTCGCCGCAGCACTCCCGGACCAGGTCTCTCGCCGTCAGGCACCCCGCGACCCGGTCGCCCGGCCGAACCGGGTCAGCGTCGAGCGTACGGGGGAACCCGGCCACCCGGCAGGGATAGACGTCGGCCTCGATCTCCCGGATATCCCTGATGTGATGCTCGAAGACAACCTCGAGATCGCCGAAGAGCCCGGTCCTCTCAAGGTCCGCGAGCGTGGCCGCGAGGTGGGGGCGGGGCGGGGTGATGTCGTAGACGTGGAGGCGGAGGAACCCCGAGAAGTCCGGGTCGAGCACGAACGTGGTCTGTTCGTCGTGGCCGAAGAAGACCGTGCACCGATGTCCGAACCGCATTGCCTCCCTTACTAAGAATGTTCGATCATGAACGTTCACGCGGTCCGGGTAGCAGTAGACCTCATCGACAGCGGCGAGCACCCGGATTGAGAGGACGTCGCGCATCAGGCCGGTCCCTTCCGGGTCGGGCACCACCTCGAGCACCTCCATCCCGCCGGGGGTCTCCCGGACCAGGTAGCGCGAAAGGAAGTAGACCCGCTCTCCGTATGGCATATCGGTTGCCGACCCGACGTACTTGCAGTGCGACGGAAAGATCATCGGCACGACCTCCAGTAGGGAACCAGCCCTCCGGCACGGAGGATGGCGACCATCCTCTCCGAGAGCGGGCGGGCTGGATACCGCTCCCCATCAACCTCCACCCATCCCGCGTCGAGATCGAATGCGACGTGAGCGCCGTCAGTGCAGGAGACTTCGGCCTCGATCACCGGAAGGCCAACGTTGACGGCGTTCCGGAAGAATATGCGGGCGAACGACGGGGCGACGACACCGATCACTCCGGCCTCCCGGAGGGCGACCACCGCCTGCTCACGGGATGACCCGCATCCCATGTTCCTCCCGGCGACGATGACCGCACCCCGGATGCGGCCGGCAAGTGTTGGGTCAAGATCCTCTAAGACGTGCTCCGCCCAGACCGAGCGGTCCTTCGTCCGCAGGTAACGGCCCGCAATGATGACATCGGTGTCGATATCATTCCCCAGGCAGACCGCCGGCCCGGCTCCCTGCATTACGCTCCCTCCGGCACGACGATCTCGCCCGCGAGCGCGCTTGCAGCGGCGGTTGCCACCGACGAGAGGTAGATCTCGCCGCCGACGCCCATCCGGTTCTTGAAGTTCCG
>JAQVVW010000023.1 GCA_028698765.1 Methanoculleus sp.
GCCCCGGCCACCTCCTCCTCATCCCCTTCCGCCACATCCCCACCCTCTTCGACGCGACCAACGAAGAACAGGCCGCCCTCCTCGCCCTCGTCCGGGAGGCGAAAGCCCTCCTCGACGGCCGGATCCACCCCGACGGCTACAACATCGGCGTCAACGTCGGAGAGACCGCCGGCCAGACGGTGATGCACCTGCACGTCCACGTCATCCCCCGGTATGCCGGGGATATGGCGGACCCCCGGGGCGGGGTGCGGGGCGTGATCCCGGAGAAGAGGGGGTACTGAAAGATTCCCACACCAGGTCCGGACCGGTGTACGCCGGACGGCCAATGAAGCCTACCGGGGCGACGCAGGGACCACCCTCATCTTCTCGTCGGGGCAGGTGATCCTGGATTCAAAGACCCGGACTCGATGGAGACATTCGCATCCGGGCTGAAGAAGAGGATCGTATAACCCTCACCAGAAGTCCGCGAGCGTCGTCACTCCCATGACCGGGTGGTGCATCCGCCCAAAGTGCGGGGCGAGGTCGCCGGGGGATTCGACCGGGATCGCCCCGGCCGAGACGAGGTGTTGATACCCGGCCACGGCCTTTGCGTCCGAACCGTCAGGCTCCAGGACGTAGACCGGCCGCCCCTGCCGGAACGCCGTCTCCGCCTGCCGGACGGACCCCCCGGTTTTGCCGGTCTCGATGACGATCACACCACTAGAAAGGCCGCTCGTGATGCGGTTCCGCTCGAGGAACCTGCCTTTGTGCATCCCCGCAAGGTGCGTGATCTCGCCGAGCAGCGAACCGGAGCCGGCGATCCTCCCGGCAAGATCCCGGTTCTCCCCCGGAACGACAACTGTGACGTCGCCCGGCAGGACAGCAATCGTCTCGCCGCCGCAGTCGAGCGCGGCCGTATGGGCGCAGGCGTCCGTCCCGAGGGCCAGCCCGCTCACGATGGTGTAGCCGAAGCGAACCAGGAGATCCACCGTCTCCCGGGCTCTCCCGGCACCCGCCCGGGAGATCGTCCTCGTGCCGACGACGGCAACCGCCGGCCTTGCAAGGCTCTCCGCGCGGCCCACCAGGTAGAGAACAAAGGGAGGGTCCCGAATCGCCGCAAGCCTATCGGGGTATCCGGCATCAAAGATCGGCAGGATCCGAACACCTTTCTGCCGGTAGCCCTGGAGCGTATCGATGTAGAACGCAAGAAGGCCCCTCTCCCGGATCTCCTCCACCCGTGCGGCGAGCGGGCCAGGATAGGCTCGATGAGGCTCCGCACCCGGCTCAAAGGTATCGGCGTAGAGGTCGCGAAGAGACGCCGGGTCACGGAAGTACCCGGCATACCCCTGCCGCTTCAGGGCCTGGCTGTCGTTGAGGGCAGCAAGAAGCGCGATCTCCCTGATAGAAAGGTTATCCATTGTAACTCCCGAGAATCTCCAGGTGTCTCCGGTTGACCATCCTCCCGAGGACAAGCGACCAAACCTCGCCTGAACCATGCGCCCGCAACACCGCGGCGCACTCACGCTTCGTCGCCCCGGTGATGCAGGTATCGTCGATCAAAAGAACCGACTCACCATTGAACCGGTACCGGCACCCAATGTTCCCTGCGATCTCCTTCTCCTTTTCGCGGTGATCAGGGATACTATGCATTGGGCGATATACTTTGCTCTTGTACAGGGCGTCCAGATATCGTATCCCATAGCGGGAAGCGACGCCTTCAGCCAGGAGCGCCGGGGGGCTGTAGCCTCCGGCACCCGAGCCCCGCATAACCGGGACGACAACATCGAGATCCCGGAAGTCCGGGTACTGGTGATCGATTGCGTAAAAGAGGCATTCCAGGAGCCCCGGGACAAGGGTTTCGTCCGTCTTCAGCCTCCGGATCTCGCTGCTGAGAACGTCGGCGGGATATTCTTCCTCAAAGAGGTACTTTCCGAACGCCCGGACACGGACAGGAGGGTCCTCTCTATCCGGCCTGTCCCTGCATGCTGCACAGTAGGGGAACGTGTCTGCAAAACAATCCGGTATGGGATTACCGCATACCTGACAGTACGGAGGATAGAGGATCTCAAGTTCCGTCCCATCAGACCGGAGAAAAACCCTTTTCATATTCCACCCCACTGAACGTGCCGGAATGGCTATCCGCCCCCTGCAAAGTATTATCGGGACGGCTCTTTATATACCTGCGGCCTGCGGCCCGAAAGTGCACGTGGAGAGCGCTGAACACCAAAGGAGTGATCTTCCGAAGGACAGCTCCTCTGTACAGGACATTTCCAGAGAGCAGAAATGCCCGGGGAGATGCCCCAGACCTGCTGCACCTGGTCGCTCCTCCCTTTGAGGGGCAAGGTGGCTTCTCCCGCCCCCCCGCTCACCACCATAGTTATCGGTTCTCCCTCCCACCCCTTATTCATCAGGTGAAGCCTATGGCCGATGTCACCATCACCGTCCCCCAGGATATCGTACAGGCGCTCCGGCTCCCCCCCGATACCGTTGCCGCCGAACTGCAGCGGGAGCGCGGCCTGGGCGCTCTACCAGCGGGGCATCCTCTCTTCCGGGAAGGCGGCGGCGCTGGCGGAGATGAGCCGGTGGGAATGGGAGGAACTGCTCGGGACACGAAAGATTCCCCGGCATTACGCCGATGAGGACCTCGACCAGGACATCGCTTATGCCGCTCGCAGTTAGCAATTCTTCACCCCTGATCCACCTTTCATTGATCGGCCACATTGAACTGCTTCGTCGTTTTTCGTCTCTCTATATCCCTCCCGCAGTCTGGCAGGAGGTTGTAGAACAGGGCGGCAGCCGGCCGGGGGTAACCGAGATCCGGGATGCCCGCGAATCAGGATGGCTGCGCGTGGTCGAGCCCTCCAACAGCGCCCTGGTCCGCCTGCTGAAACAGGAACTCCACGCCGGTGAAGCGGAGAGCATCGTCCTTGCCATCGAGGTCCGGCCCGACGTGCTTCTCCTTGACGAGGCCGAGGCCCCCCGCATAGCGGGGCTCTACGATCTCCCGGTCACCGGCATCATCGGCCTCCTGATCCAGGCAAAGCATGAAGGGCTGGTCTTATCGCTTGCAGAGGAGATGGATCGGCTGCGGGAACAGGGGAATTTCTGGATCCACGATGCTCTCTACAGACGTGTTCTCAAAGAGGAGAAGAAAGAGTAAACCGGGGAGCGGATGCCTCATCGGCGCGGATGAAGTTTCGGAACACCCCTTCCGCCACATCCCCACCCTCTTCGGCGCGACGGTCGAAAAGCAGGCCGTCATCTTCACTCTTGCAGTGGGCCGTTCGAATCTTTCAACACCGCAGGTAAACGGAATTATAACCATATACGTTAAATGATCGGGTATATGTTTCCTCTCGTTTCCAGTCATAACCGCAAATGGCTCTTTTCTATCCTCCTTTGCGGATTATTCCTCACATGTATCCCGGCCGTTCATGCCGGAACTGCCGCGGTCGATCCGGTTACCGATCCGGAAATCTGGTCACTCTCGGACACGCTTCAGGTTGCGACGATAACCTCCCTTGATCTCTCGCCATCGGGCCGGGATATCGCGTATACTGTTATGCATCCCATTATGGATGCAAACACGAGCGAGTTCCGTAACGTGATCTATTCCATCCGGGCTGACGGATCTTCTACCCGGCAGTTAACCGACGATACCCGGTCGTGCACGAGCCCGGCATGGTCACCCGACGGGAACAGAATTGCATACCTTTCCTTTGAGAGTGGGAGTCCACAGGTATGGATCATGAATGCCGACGGAAGTGGGGCGTACCGCCTCACCGACCAGGAGACGGGCGTCTTGTCGTTCAGCTGGTCGCCGGACGGAGAGCAGATCAGCTATACCGCACTGATTCCCCCGACAGCTGAACAGAGACAGGCAGCGGTCGCAAAAGAAGACCCTGTCGTTTCAGGGGAGAACATCCCGGTCTCAGCGCTCTACCTTGTAGCGGTGGTCCCGGCCGGCCAGGGTTTTCCCGCGGCCCGACTGGTAACTCCCCCGGATATGACCGTCGGCAGCTGGGACTGGCTCCCGGATAGTTCGGGGATAGTGTTTGTGCATATGCCCGCGATTGATGCAGAGTCTGGTTTCAACTCAACCGTCTCCCGCTTTGATATCAGGAACAGCACTCTTGCACTTCTGGTCCCCGATGCAACGAAGTTCACCTTCTACAACTGCGTCCTCGTCTCCCCGGACGGGCAGTCTGTTGCCTACACGACATGGAAATCATTCAACTTCATGGATCTCTCTGTTGTACCGGCGAACGGCGGCAGATCGCGAACCATAGCCGCCGATCTGAATCAAAACCCCGCAAACATCATGGGCCTGATCGGCTGGTCGGCGAATGGGGAGACCCTGTACGTTCCCCAGACGAAAGGAACATCGATCACGATGGACGCGTTCCCAATCGATGGTTCGGCCGCGACAGAACTTTTCCGGTACGGAAATATTGCGAAGATCCGGGAGAACCGGGGGCAGACGATCTTTGCCTATGCCGCAGAGGATGCCGCGCTCCCCATGGAGATCTATACAACGCCGGTGGATACGTTCAAGCCATTTCAGGTCACCCGACTCAATGCCGGCCTCCCGACCGGAAAGATCGGGAAGACAGAAGTCATCCGCTGGAACTCCACGGACGGGAAGGTGATCGAGGGACTGCTCACGTACCCGGCAAATTATACGCCCGGTACGAGATGTCCGCTGATAATCGAGCCCCACGGGGGTCCGGGGCTTAACTCTGTCCGGTACTTCACCGGCAGCGGGGGAAGCTGGCCTATAATACCAGCGGGAACCTTTTCGTCGCTTGGGTATGCGATCCTGCGACCCAATGTCCGGGGATCTACCGGGTACGGGATCGATTTTGCCAGGGCAAACTATGCTGACTGGGGTGGCGGAGATTATCGCGATCTTATGGCCGGGGCGGATCACCTTATATCTCTAGGTATCGCGGATCCGGCGCGCATGGGGATTATCGGGCAGAGTTACGGGGGGTATATGACCGCATGGACCGTCACCCAGACCGACCGGTTCAAAGGGGCCGTTGTCATCGACGGCATCACCGATCTCGTGAGCAATGTCGGCACGAACGATATGCCATTCGATGAACCGAATTATTTTGGCGGGGAGTTATGGGAAGAATGGGACCTGTATTCAAACCGGTCACCTATCCGTCATGCAGCAGGCATCTCGACCCCGACGCTGGTTGTGAGCGGGCAGGAGGATACCAGAGTCCCGCTCGGACAGGCGCAGGAATTTTACAGGGCGCTCTGGAAGCGGGGTGTTCCGTCGCAACTTGTCATCTATCCTCGGGCCGGCCATTTTCCCGACGAGCCTAAGCAGTGGCAGGATCTCTGGCTCCGGGAGATCTCTTGGATGGACTCGTACGTAAAGGGCAACTCCTTGTGAGGGGTGTTCACTCGAAACATCCCCTTTCGCTCCCCAGAGCCTCGTACTCGTCCTACCTTCCTCCGGCTCGAAATAAAGCATCATCTCTCGTGATTTCCCGGCCCCGGTCCTTAACACGGAGAAGTTAATCAACCATATCTCCTCGAACTTCTTCAACCGCTGCCGTGTTGCACAATCCCCCAGGGTTTCTCTCCCGGGTCTTCCTGCTGCGGCCGCCTTGATGAGGAGATTAATATCACTTTCGTGGGTGTCGTCGCCGGTCGCCGCGATCCCGAAGAGGAACACCCTCGTCACAACGCACCGCAGCCGGAGGATCAGCGGGTTGAGCTCGGCAAGGGTGGCGCAGACCTGCACCTCGCGGAGGAACAGGCTTTCCACCGCCGCCCGGTAAGATCACAAGCCGGCCCCCGGGTAAGAGAGGCACACCTCGCCGAGAAGTGCGCCTACTTAATCGACGTCCGGGGGTACGCGGCATGGACCTCCTGACCTGCCCGTTCTGCAACCCTCCAATAGAGGAGGTCGTGCTCGCAAACGACCTCTGCTACGCCCGCTACGATAGATACCCGGTCAGCCCCGGCCACCTCCTCCTCATCCCCTTCCGCCACGTCGCCGGCTTCTTCAACGCGACCGACGCGGAACAGGCCACCCTCCTCGCCCTCGTCCGGGAGGCAAAAGACTTCCTCGACGGGCGCTTCCACCCCGACGGCTACAACGTCGGCGTCAACGTCGGCGAGATCGCCGGCCAGACGGTGATGCACCTGCACATCCACGTCATCCCGCGGTATGCCGGGGATATGGCAGACCCCCGGGGCGGGGTGCGGGGCGTGATCCCGGAGAGGCGGGTGTATTGAAGGATATCCGCAACTGATCTAGAACAGCGCACGCGGACGACCTGGCCGATGAAGTCTACCGGGGCGACGCGGGGACCCCCTCGCCTTCTCCTCAGGGAAGGTGATCCTCACCGGATTCAAAGACCTGGGCTCGATGGAAGCGTTTGCGTCCAGATTGAGAGATTGCGAGACGATCGTTGAACCGGGAGTATGATACGGTGAAGACGCCGGCACCTCCCCGGTCAGGGGCATTCTCGGACGAACGACTCAGGCAAGCCGATGGGATTGGCACGGACTATGATGAACGTCCGGATCGCAAACAATCAAGGTTAATACCCGGTCGCACCATCGCATAATTGTATGAAGGAGCTCCGGCATATCGCCAATTTTCCTGTTTCCGACGGGTTCACGGCGGTCCGTGAGGAGGTGGAATGACAGTCCAACCCTACGTCCCGGAGCCGCTGCCCCCGGCCGGCATCGACTGGGAGGTCCATATCCCGCAGATAGCGTCGGCGAACCGCGCCCTCGCCCGGTACGACGGCATCCTCCAGGCGATCCCGAACCCACGGCTCTTGCTCTCCCCGCTCCTGACGCAGGAGGCGGTGCTGTCATCGAGGATCGAGGGAACCCAGGCGTCGCTTGAGGACGTCCTGCGGTTCGAGGCGAACCCGAAGGAGCCGATCGGCGATGCAGCCCTTGCCGACATCCAGGAGATCATCAATTACCGGGAGGCCCTGAATACCGCGGTGGAAGCCCTCAAAACCCGGCGGCTGGATTTAGCCCTCGTCTGCGACCTGCACCGGATCCTTCTTTCCGGCAGCCGGGGCATGGACCGGGAGCCGGGGTGCATCCGCACGATCCAGAACTTCATCGGGCGGGACGCCCACATCGAGCATGCGATCTATGTCCCGCCGGCGCCGGAGGGTGTCACCGGGGCGCTCGCGGACTGGGAGGCCTACCTGCAACGGGAGGAGAAGGACGTCCTCGTCCAGCTCTCGGTCTTAAAGGCCCGGTTCGAACTCATCCACCCGTTCTGCGACGGCAACGGGCGTATCGGGCGGATGCTCGTCCCCCTCATCCTCTACGAGAAAGGGCTGATCGGGAGCCCGATGTTCTATATCAGCGCCTACCTCGAGCGGAACCGCCCGATCTACTACGAGCGGCTGCTCGCGGTCTCGCGGGACGGGGACTGGAACGGCTGGATCGCGTTCTTTCTCCACGCCGTCGAGGAGCAGGCCGGGGCGAACGGCCGGAAAGCAACGGCGATCCTCGACCTTTATCGCGAGATGAAGCAGACGGTGCCGGAGGTGACCCGGTCGCAGTATGCGATCGCCGCGATCGACGCGCTCTTTAAAACACCGGTCTTCGTCCCATCCGAGTTTTACGAGCAGACCGGGATACCGAAGAAGACGGCAAACCGGCTCCTCCAGCAACTTCGGGAGCAGGATATTATTACCGCCCTTACAGAGGGCGGGGGACGGCGTGCCACGACCTACGTTTTCTCGCGCCTGATCGCCATCACCGAGGGGGACCGGTTGTGAGTATTCTGGTATCAGCAAACAAATTTGTGTGTATCAAAATTCCGATCAGATATCCACAAACCCTATTCCAGGAAGCGTTTGTGGGTCATCTACGATCCACAACAGAATTTGTGGGTCACAAAGCGCAATATATGACCCACAAAAATATTTGTGGGACATGGGTGACCCACAACGATCGGACCCGGCCAGGAGCTCAACGTCGTTGCCGCGAGGACCGCCGTGAACGACTTAAATGACCTCATTAAAAAGCGCATCATTGAACGGAGAGGCCGATCGCGGCGCGATACCCGCTATATTCTCCCCTCCCGGAGAGGAGTCGACAGGATCAGGAGTGATGATGCGTGATATGTGCGTGATTCCGATCATCTCTTTTTAACCTCGCGAGGAGGATGCGATGCTCCGGCAGGAAAAACTGCCCGTAGGGTGCGACGTTCCAGTGGAATGCGACGGGTCGAAGGGCTGGAGCAGGAGCACCATAGGTGCGAACGGAGCTTGAGCACCCAGAGGGTGGGAACAGGAGTTTGAGCACCGCCAGGTGCGAGAAGCGGAGCGTGAGAAGACCGGAGGTGCGAGTGGGGAAGGCTCTCGACCCACTTCTTCAGGAGGCATTCCTCCCCGGAGATGAACCTCCCGAAATGCTCAAAGACCATGGAGAGTTCGCGACAGACGGCGAACAGGCCGCCCTCCTCGCCCTCGTCCGGGAGGCAAAAGACTTCCTCGATGACCGGTTCCACCCCGGCGGCTACAACATCGGCGCCAACGTCGGCACGGCCGCCGGCCAGACGGTGATGCACCTGCACGTCCACGTCATCCCCCGCTACGCCGGGGATATGGCAGACCCCCAGGGCGGGGTGCGGGGCGTGATCCCGGAGAGGCGGGGGTACTGAGAGAACTGCATTGAGTGCCGGGAAGCATCACAAAACATCAAGAACAGTGAACGCTGCAGGGGACCTCCGGGTTCTGTGACGCCGATCCTACTCATTCCCCGCAAGGAGACCCCGCACTTCACTCGAAAGGACCAGCAGGTACCTTTCGACGACACCCCAGACGACCTCATCGGAGACGGTTGCATACCCGTGAATCAGGCGATTCCTGAACGCAATGATCAGAGACGCATCAGAGATCTTCTCACTGAGGCCCGGCTCCCGCCTGAGGAGCTGGTTCAGTGCTTCACCGATGATCTCGAACTGCCGCTCGACGGCAGATCTCAGCATGGGATCGTTGCGATACTCCTCGAAGGTTCTCCCGGCGGTGAACTGCGCGATATAGTCGGCAGCCCCGGCAACATCGTAGAGGTACTTTTGCGCCTCACGTGACGGCATAGACATCCCTGCAGGTCCCGTCCACAGACTCACGGAAGATCGGGTTTCTGATCGCCGACCGCTCGACGAGATCGACCTCGCGGCAAAAGAGACGGGCCAGATCTTCCGCGAGACCGAAGTATGCCTCCGCGTGCTCCGCCGGCGTCATCGGTTCGAACTCGACGACGAAGTCGATATCGCTCACGGCAGGGTCGAACCGGTCGCCCGTCGCCGAACCGAAGACCCCGAGCCTCCTTACACGCCGGCGTCGAGCGGTGCGGGCGATCTCGGGAATCTTTTCGCAGATGATAGGATGCATCGGACTTCTCTATGACGGTGTACCGTTCGGGGAGCATTATCTCTTTCGGATCGGAGGATGCAGTCCCCTTCCGGTCAGAGGAAGGCATCTGCAGGTATGAACCCCGATCGTGGTACAGGACGTCCCACACGTCATCCCCCGGTATGCCGGCGACGTGGCGGACCCCGGGGCGGCATGTGCGGTGAGCAGATCTCCCCCCCTCTTTCCAGTCGCGGCCGCGTGCGGCATCCGCCGTATAGATCCGCCGCTTCCGCTACTCTTATGAACCAGACGGGATTACCCCCTTGCGAGGCCGGCAGACTATGAACGTGATCGTTCTCTATGCGAGCATGTACGGATCGACGAAGGGCATTGCGGAGTTCATAGCCGAAAAATTCAGGCAGCACGGCCTGAAGACGGAGGCACAAAGCGTCGATGCGGCACCGGACATAAGAGACTACGACGCTGTCGTGATCGGGAGCGCCGTCTACATAGGGCACTGGATGCGGGAGGCAGCGGAGTTCGTGCGGAAGAACAGCGACGTTCTCGACGGTCGGCCGGTCTGGCTCTTCTCAAGCGGGCCATTAAAGCCCGAGCCGGAGGCTGTCTCGCCGGACGCCCCGGGGATCGAGCCCGACGAGATCGCCGAACTCCGCCGGCTCGTCCATCCCCGGAATACCCGGGTCTTCTCCGGCGCCCTCGACCCGGCGAAACTCGGGTTCCCGCACCGGCTCCTCCGCAAGCTGCCGGGCGGGCGCGATCTCCTTCCCGAGGGCGACTTTCGGAACTGGGACGACATCGAGGCATGGGCGGCCGAGATCGCCCGGGAGATTGCCGTTCCCGCGGCCTAAATCGCAGCGAGGACGTTTGCCGGCGTCCCGCGTTCGTGATCAGAGAGTTTGACAGCATTCAATCAAAGGGCCGCGGGCCGGTAGGAGCAGATGCCACGGCTGCTTTCCGGCCAATGGGGCCCGGACGAGGAGAACAACGGCGTAGTGCGGGAGATTGCCGGAGGCAGAAGAACACGGGAGGCTTCCTCCGGCCGACCGACCGGCATGGTATCGTGGAAGACCCCCGGAGAAGAGGATCTACCGGAGCAGACCCGGCGCCCCTCAGTCCCGCTCTATCCGCGAGAAAAACTCCTTCACGCCCCCCGTGACGACGAAGGCGACCCCCCGGGCCCAGACCGTGAAGAAATCCACGGCGACGAACGCGAGCGTCTCGTCCGGGAACGCATGGTCGCGGACGTTCCGGAGCGAGAAGTAGGCAAGGAACAGCCACGCGGTCGCGACGAGCCCCTGGCCGAAGACCGATATCCAGAGGCCCAGGGTGGAGAAGACCAGGGCCAGCGAGTAGCCGAGCAGGCTCGTGAAGAGCGCCGAGAAGAAGTTCAGCACGGCACCGCGGGTCATCACGTCGCGGAGCTGCGGCACGAGCATGACCGCGAAGAGTATTGTAATGCCGGTTATGGCGAAGTCCTGCCAGGTCGTCTCGATCACCCGTGCACACGCGGTGCAGCATACAGGTATGACCTGCGAACATATCAGATCACCAGATTTCGGCCAGGTACTCCCCCTCCGCGGCG
>JAQVVW010000325.1 GCA_028698765.1 Methanoculleus sp.
TAGACGATCTCGCCGCCCTCGGCGATGGAGATGAGGTGGAGGGCGTAACCCGATATCATGTGGACATCCTCCCGTGTCTTCCCGACGAGGGGACTTTTAGCAGGGACCCGCAGGTAGGATATCTGGCAGGGCAGGCGCCAGTTCCGGATCAACTCCTCCTGGGGCGTCAGCCTGGTTCCCTCGCGCCGGGGAAGGACCCGGTCCCCGAAGAGGTAGAAGAAGGCGATCCCGATGAGCAGGAGCGGCAGGCCGACGGGGGCGACGGCAAAGAGTTCGAAGGGCACATACCCCCGCTGCCTGAGGAGGTCGTTGAGGATGATGAGGGTGCCCGCCCCCACCATGCTGACGGTGCCGCCGAGGGTCGCGGCGTAGCCGACCGGGAGAAGGAGGCGGGATGCCGGGACCCTCGTGAGCGACGAGACCCGCAGCAGCGAGGGGAGAAAGACGGCGGTGGCCCCGACACTCTGCATGAACGCCGAGAGCCCCCCGGCGACGAGCGAGACCGCGGCGATCAGGCGCCGTTCACCGGAACTGGCGAGCCTGACGATCGCGCGGGCGATGTGGAGGGTCACCCCGGTTCGGTCGAGCCCGCGGCCGAGGACCATCACCGAGAGCATCGAGATGACCGCGCTGCTCGAGAAGCCGGAGAGAGCCTGCAGGGGGGTGACGAGGCCGAGCCACGCGAGCGCGAGGGTCACAAGCATCGCGGCGACGTCGACCCTGACGACGCCGGTGATGAAGAGAACAGCAGCGGCGGCGAGTACCAGCAGGGTGAGGAGGATCTCGGTCTCCATCGGACAACCCAATGAGAGGGGAGCAGAAAAAGGTGCGGGCGGCCCCGGTCGAGGGGGAGAATCAGGGGTCCGGGAAGAGTCACTCGTAGACGGTGCGGGTGACCCGGTGCGGCTCAAACCGCCCCCGGTGAAAGACCCGGACCTCGACCTCCGCACCCCTGCGAAAGCCGCGCATCGAAAGGTCGTAGGTCCGCCGGACGTAACGCAGTCCTTCGGAGGCAAAGAGGTCGCGGAGGGTGCGCCGGAACCGTATCTCCTGGTCGAGGAACGCCGCCTCGTAGGCACGGGTCTCACGGGCGATCCGGGCACATTCGGCGTCGTCGATCGAGGTGTTGTAACACCCGTGCTCGTTCAAGCCGCTGATCTGGCGCCAGTCGACGGCACCTCTCTCGTCGGCCTCACGGTGGAGCATGTAGGGGTAGACCCGGCAGATGGTAAATCGGCGGTCGTAGACGGCGCACCTGCCGCCGGAGAGGAAGATGCAGGATCCGTCCGGGCCCGCCCTGAGGGCGTAGCCCGATACGTAGAACCTCCCCTGCTGGTCGCAGGCGTCGAAGTCGGGTGCCGGGATGATGGCTTCAGGCGCAAACGAGCGGACCCGGTCGGTGTCGTCTTCCAGGAGGAAGACGTGACCGTTGAACTCGCGGGTGCAGCACCGGCCGCAACAGTCGCAGGAAAACCCGACCTCCCGGATAATCTCGATGAACTCCTCCTCCGGGAACCGGAGAAGCAGTTCGCGTTCCTGCTCGAGTGCGTCTATCTGTTCGTCGAACGAGAGCGTAAGGCAGCGACCTCCACACATGCCCGGCAGGAATGCCGGGATTGCTACCTCAGGTGTTGGACGGTATGGAGGATATGTCCTCTGGCACCTGCCCCATCATGGCATCCTGCCCACAGTCACAACGTAGATCAGGAACTGTTCCTCACCGTCGATGTCGAAGAGTCGGTTCATCGCTGCATCGTCGAAGGCGGCGATCGCACAGACCACACACCCGACGCCGGATGCCGCGAGGTAGAGGTTCTGGCAGATGTGGCCTGCGTCGAGGTGCAGGTAGCGGTAGCGCTCTCGCCGAGGCCTCCTGTTGCAGGCAGCCGTCCGGACCCCGAATTCGGAAACGTATTAGGCCAAATCCGTTCAACTACTACCATACCCAGGGCATTCCCATGATAGTGACCGCCATTATGCCCATTGTCGGCCTGCCCTCCTCGTCAAAGGAGCCGACCTCTTCGTGGGCGGGGGAGCAGCCTCGGCCTCCGTCACAGTATCTCTCCGGCCCTGATCGGGTCCACGATCATCGCGTTCGGCCCCTCGCTTCCGGAGATCGTCGTCAGCACGGACGCCGCGGCCACGGGCAACACCGGTATTGCGCTCGGGAACGTCATCGGGAGCAACATCTCCAACCTCCTCCTGGTTCTCGGGGTAAGCCTCCTCCTCGCCCCGGCAACCGTCGGGTCGTCCCTCGACATCATCGCAGTCGTCCTCTTCTCGGCCGCGATCCTCCCCCTGCTCCTTGCCGCCCCACTGTCGTCAGGAGGGGGTCGGTCCTCCTGCTCGTCGGCTACGCCGCCTACATCGCCTGGATCTTCTCGGCGATTTGAGGAGAGAGGGTGCCGGAAGACTTCGAAAATATTCGTAGGCTACACAAACCTGATACCCCGGCGCGTCCATCTCCCCTCATCAGAAGGTGAACAGATATGGGAAACTGGAAACCGGCGGCGGCGGTCGCGCTCGGCTGCCTGGTGATCGCCGCGATCATCGGGACCGCCCTCGCGTCGGATGAGACCGGGGCGGAGGCCTGGGGCGACCTGCGGAAGTTCGGGTCAAAAGAGGAGATTGAGGCGTTCTTAAAGGAGAACGCGCAGGGCGGGGGAAACGGCAGCGGCTACCCGCAGACCACTGGAGGTGTCGCGCCTGAGGCCGTGGA
>JAQVVW010000326.1 GCA_028698765.1 Methanoculleus sp.
AGGATGTGCGCTCTCGTTAAGGCGAATCCGTATGCTTCCTGTGCCACACAGCCAACCCTCTGCTTCCCTGGTTATACAGGCACATCGCCCCATGTCTCCTCTTCTTGCAAAGACAATGTCCCCCGCAGTAAGCCGATGACGAATGAGTCTCTTCAGTGTTTTGTCGTCGATAGTGCATTTTGGGTCTGGAACGATAGTTCCATCCTGAATATTAGAGGGATTAATTATCGGGATTCCATCTTCGATGTAATCTGAGGAGTGTAACTGACTGCCAAACGGTCCCGTCTGAAGCGACTCTGAGATTAACCCCAACCGGCTGATCTCCCACCCCGCCGGCACCTCCCCGATCCACTCCACCCCCGAGTCCTTCATCTCCGCATCCGGGTCGAGCCCCTTCGTCACGGCATGGCTGATGATGGCCAGGCGTTTTTCCTCAAGGAGTTCAATGAAGCGCTGCTTCTTTGCGATGAGGGCGTCGAGCCGGGCGGTCTCGCAGTCGAGGAAGGCGGCGATGGCATGCTGTTCGGGGAGGGGAGGCACTAGAAATGATGAGTTATCTATCCAGTATTTTCCCACTCCATAGCGAGTAATGCCGTTCGCTGCTATCTGAAATTGATGATTAACTCCACGAGCGTTGAAAGACCAGAACAGGTACTTGCTGTCGACTGCTTTTTGATCCGGACGAATCTGGGCAAGGTGATATCCACACAGCACACTCCCGAGATCCTCATCAACATGGGCAGGAACAGCAATATCCTTCCAGTCTTCTGAGTCCTTTGTTATCAAGATGTCGCCTTGCCGCAAAGTAAATGATGTAATTTCTTCTGGTGACGCTGTAGCCTTCATGAACTCGAGGTCTTCAGTGATACGGTCGTTATAGTAGACATCGGTATAGTTGCAGAGCCTCACGTCTTCTTCGTTATCTTCGGATTTTTTATCCACGCTGCTTAGTTTAATGCGTGCGGTGAACTTGAGTTTTTGAACATCCCACCCCGCCGGCACCTCCCCGATCCACTCCACCCCGGAGTCCTTATACGCCGGATACCGCTTCCACGCCCGCACCACCGTCGGGTCGATCGCGAACCCCTCGACGTCTCCCGCGCTCATGCCGCCACCCCTGCGCCGCGATCCAGGGGCCCGGCGGCCGGCCGGGTCCGATCGTTGTGCGTCGCCGATGTCGCACTACCCGTTTTGTGCGACACAAAAATGCACTTCATGTCGCACAAAGTTTTTTGTGGGTCATAGATGTCGCACAAATTCCGTTGTGGGTCACGAGTGTCCCACAACCACCTCCGGGGCATGGTTTGTGTATACTCTGGTATACACAAAGTTCGTTGTGTATATCGGATCGGGGTTTTGATATACACAAAACTGTTTGCAGATATCAGGGTATTCACAACCGGTCCCCCTCGGTGATGGCGAGCAGGCGCGGGAAGGCATACATGCTCGCTCTTCGGCCCGCTCCTCGCTGCAATACCTGGATAATGTCGTTCTCCTCCAGGTCCTTGAGGATCTTTGCCCCGCTTACCCTCGGGATCCCTGCCTGCTCGTAAAACTCAGCCGAACTGAAGACCGGCGTTTTAAAGAGCGCATCAATCGCGGCGATGGCGTATTGCGACCGGGTCACCTCCGGCACCGTCCGCTTCATCTCGTCGTAGAGGCCAAGGATTGCCCGTGCCTTTTGGCCGTTCGCCCCCGCCTGCTCCTCGATGGCGTGGAGGAAGAACGCGATCCAGCCGTTCCAGTCCCCGTCCCGTGAGACCGCGAGCAGCCGCTCGTAGTAGACCGGCCGGTTCCGCTCGAGGTAGGCGCTGATGTAGAACATCGGGCTCCCGATCAGCCCTTTCTCGTAAAGGATGAGGGGCACGAGCATCCGCCCGATACGCCCGTTGCCGTCGCAGAACGGGTGGATGAGTTCGAACTGGGCCTTCAGGACCGAGAGCTGGACGAGGACGTCCTTCTCCTCCCGCTGCAGGTAGGCCTCCCAGTCCCCGAGCGCCCCGGGAACATCCTCCGGCGCCGGCGGGACATAAATCGCGTGCTCGATGTGAGCGTCCCGCCCGATGAAGTTCTGGATCGTGCGGACGCACCCCGGCCCCCGGTCCATGCCCCGGCTGCCGGAGAGAAGGATCCGGTGCAGGTCGCAGACGAGTGCCTGATCCAGCCGCCGGGTTTTGAGGGCTTCCACCGCAGTATTCAGCGCCTCCCGGTAGTTGATGATCTCCTGGATATCGGCAAGAGCCACATCGCCGATCGGCTCCTTCGGGTTCGCCTCGAACCGCAGGACGTCCTCAAGCGACGCCTGGGTTCCCTCGATCCTCGATGACAGCACCGCCTCCTGTGTCAGGAGCGGGGAGAGCAGGAGCCGTGGGTTTGGGATTGCCTGGAGGATGCCGTCGTACCGGGCGAGAGCACGGTTCGCCGACGCGATCTGCGGGATATGAGCCTCCCAGTCGATGCCGGCCGGGGGCAGCGTCTCCGGGACGTAGGGTTTCATGCTGTTCCCGCCTCCCTGATATCCCCGGTCGTCATTCTTCACCCTCCTCAAGGTCGATGAGGTCGTAATTCGTCCGCACCACTCCGATATCGTGCTCGATGAGCAGACTCACCATCTGCTTGCCGTTCATCAGGGCAATCGGCGTCTTGTCCGGCTGCTCCGCATCCTGCCGGGCACCCGCGGAGAAGTCGCTCGTGGTGATGATCAGC
>JAQVVW010000327.1 GCA_028698765.1 Methanoculleus sp.
GGCACGCTCCGGGTCACCATATGCGAGAAGGTGCCGTCCACCCTGATCGCGTAGAAGAGGTTCTCTGAAGGAAACTCCGACTCCACACGGTTCTGGAGAGCGGTCAGGTTCATCGGTTCATCGATCGCGACTGAAACATCCTGATCGAAGAAGGTCGCGGACGCGAACGGCGTCGTCGCGTTCCCGGAAACCGGGTAAGCCCGCCCGTCGACCCGGATCAGGTGCCACTTGCCGTCGACGCCGATCAGTTCCCCATCGAGCCGGTCGCCGCACCCGATCCCGAAGTCACCGTGCCTCGCGAGCTCGTCGAATGTCATGCTGCCGTCGTAGGTGCCCTGGAGGAGCGCATCGATCGTCGAGACCTGAAAGAGCGTATCCCTATCTCCGGACGCGGGAACGGCCGGGAGAGGAGCTGCCGCAAGACCGATCCAGACCCCGGCGAGGAGGCAGGCGACGGCAACGGCGGTGTAGCGGAGCAACGTGTCCCCGGCCATAAACCGCCTCACAACTCCCCGATGTCCTCGTCCCAGAGATCGGGATGCTCCCTGATGAACGCGCCCATCATCTCCTTGCAGACGTCGAGATCGAGATCCAGCACCTCAACCCCATGCGACTCAAGAAACTCCCGCGCCCCCGCGAAATTTTTGGACTCCCCCGCCACGACCTTCCCGATCCCGAACTGGACAGCCGCCCCCGCACAGAGGTAGCAGGGCATCAGCGTCGAGTAGAGCGTGCATCCCGCGTAGTTACGGACCCGCCCGGCGTTCCTCAGGCAGTCGATCTCGGCGTGGAGGACGGGATCGTCATCCTGGACCCGGCGGTTCCGGCCCCGCCCGATGATCCGGCCGTCGCAGACCAGCACCGAGCCGATAGGTATTCCGCCCTCCCTCAGGCCCGTTTCCGCCTCCTCAACGGCGCACTTCATGAATATATCCATATCCAGCTCCTTTTAGGCGCACAATCGTGTAATAAACCGATTGCAACACCCTTTCAGATATAAGAAGACGTTCCTGGATAATAAACGCATACAGAACGAGACCGCCAGCCTGGGGACCCGGCTGAGAGCCGCCCCTTCAGACGCTCGGGATCTCCCGCTCGGTTCCGATCTCGTCGAGCGCCTGCCGCCCGGCAACCCTGACGTCGCGGTCGGCATCCCCGAGAAGGCGCAACAGTGGTTCCCGGGCCCGCGGGTTGCCTATCCGGCCGAGCGCCCAGGCCGCCATCCTCCTGACCCGGGGTTTCGTGTCGTCGAGCAGCCGGATCAACGGTTCGACCGCCCGGGGATCGCCGATCTTCCCGAGCGCCCAGGCCGCCCCCATCCGAACCCAGGGGCTGTCGTCTTCCAGGCTCCGTATCAACGGGAGGACGGGTTCGCGTCCATCGATGAGCCCGAGCGCCTTCGCCGCCTTCCACCGGACATCGACGTATTCGTCCTCCAGCGCCTCGATGAGCGGCTGTACCGCGCGACTGTCGCCGAGTTCCCCGAGCGCGTCAGCAGCCCGCCACCGTTCGTTGAGATCCCCCGACCCGAGCATCGAGAGATACCTATGGAGTCTCTCTTCCCTCTCAAGGCCTTCGGTCTCTCTCTCCAGCACCGGCGGATCCCTCCCTGCCATGGGGCCACCCCACGCCCATCTGGGGCCGGTCGGGTATAAGGTTTTGCCCCGGAAGATGCTCACAACGGGTGCATTTTTCTCCTCTCCCTGCCTTCACCATAGTATGGAGAGTCCGACGGTTACACCGGAGGGTACAGCGTTTCCCCCGGATCTGGAACGTCTCGGCATCGTTGCCGGAGCGAAGATCGATATCAGGGACCTCGATGCAATGGGGCGGCGCCACAACTTCCAGGTCTTCCTCTACTTCGAGGCAGATCTGGCGAGAGAGTCCACGCTCCAGGAAGACCTGCAGAAATACGCCGACGTGCCCGAAACGGACCGTCCGTTCGTCGACCTGACCGCGTTCCTCCGGTTCGCCGCCGAGCAGGATCCCCTCTTCACCCGGCGCCTGGACGAGCTCCCGCTGGTCATCCAAGTCACGGCCTACGGGGAACGCAGGACGGAGAAGGGCAAACCCAGACCGTACGTCAAAGGGCTGATGCCGTTCCTGGACGAACTCACGATGGAGGATCCCGGGACCGCATCGTAGACCCTCTTTTTTACAGAAGCCTGACGGTGCCCGCGCCCTTCAGGATATCCAGGCTCACGTCGAAGTTCCTGACCGTATGGGTGAGGGCACCCATGCTGATGATATCGATCCCGGTCGCGGCATACCCGGTAAGGTCGCCGCCGGCGATGCCCCCCGAGACCTCGATGGTGACCCGTTCGCGAAGACCACTGGCCGCCAGCGCCCCGACCGTCTCCCGGACGTCGTCCGGCGTCATGTTGTCGAGAAGGACGACGTCGGCACCGGCAACCGCAGCCTCGACGGCGCCCTGTGCCGTCTCCACCTCCACCTCGACCGCCCGGTAGCGGCTCCGCGCCTTTGCCTTTCGGATCGCCTCAATGAGCGGCACCAACGCGAGGTGGTTGTCCTTGATCAGGACCATGTCCGAGAGGCAGTAGCGGTGCGGATCGCCCCCACCGAGGACCACCGCCTTTTTGTCGAGCATCCGGAGCCCCGGGGCGGTCTTCCGGGTCGCGGCAACCCGGACGTCGGGAGAGACCGCCCGGGCGGCCTCGACCGCCTCCCGGGTTCGGGTTGCGATC
>JAQVVW010000328.1 GCA_028698765.1 Methanoculleus sp.
GTTCTTCACCGCGATAGCGGTCTCATCGAGGGTCCCGACAACGGTGATCCGGTCGGCCATCGCCTGCCGCGCCGCCTGCGAGATCCCCTCCCTGAACTCTGCAAGGACCGAGAATACTCCTTCAACCACACCCCGGCGATCGAGCGTGATCTTCTGGCCGCTCCGCGTGACGGCGACGACCGTGTTCGCGTCGATGTCGCGCGGCCCGATCTCGATCCGCAGCGGGACACCACGCATCTCCCAGTGGTAGTACTTCGCGCCCGGGCGCATGTCCCGGTCGTCCAGTCTCACGACAAACCCGGCGTTCCGGAGATCCTCCACGAGCGCCGTCGCCGCCGTGAGCACTTCGTCGCGCCGTTTCCCGACGATGATCGGCACGATGGCGACCTCTATCGGCGCAACCTCCGGCGGCAGCACGAGCCCTTTGTCGTCGCCGTGGATGCTGATCACGGCCGCAATCGACCGCTCGGATATGCCGTAGCAGGTCTGGTAGGCATACTGCCGCTCCCCGTTCGCATCCTCGTAGGTGATATCGTAGGTGCGGGAGAAGTGGTCGCCGAGCATGTGCACCGTCCCTATCTGGAGCGTCTTTCCATCAGGCATGATGGTATCGACCGCGATGGTGTAGTCGGCGCCCGGGAACTTGTCCCACTCGGGGCGGCGGGATATGATCACCGGCACCCGGAGGCGGTCATAGAACTCCCGGTAGAGGCCGAGTGCGACCTCGACCTGCGCCGCCGCCTCCTCCCGCGTCGCATGCACAGTATGCGCCTCCTTAAACGACGTGATCTCGCGGAGACGGATGAGCGGGCGGGTGTGCTTCGTCTCGTAGCGGAACGTGTTGACAATCTGGTAGAGTTTCAGGGGCAGGTCGGTGTGAGACCTGATCCAGAGCGAGTACATCGGGTAGATGGCGGTCTCGCTCGTGGGCCGGAGAGCGAGCGGCACGTCGAGTTCATTCTTGCCGCCGTGGGTGACCCAGTAGACCTCGTCCTCGAAGCCCTTGATGTGCGTGGCCTCCTTCATGAACTCGGTCTCGGGGATCAGGAGCGGGAACATCGTCTCCTCATGGTCGCGGTCCATCAAGTCCCGGAGTATCCCGTATGCACGTTTCCTGATGGCGAACCCATGAGGATACCAGACGTACAGCCCCTTGACCGGGTAGCGGACGTCCATGATCTCGGCTCGCCAGAGAACCTCATTGTACCACTGGGAAAAATCGTCTTTCCGGGGAAGTACGCCTATATCTTCTTCCATCCGTCTCGTACCTCAAAAATTATGATTGCCTCTCTAAGCGATCATACTTATGATTGCCGGCGTAATAAATGCCTCTACGACCGCGGCAACCGCCAGGAGCGGGACTACTATCCAGAGAAAGAGCCGGGCCAGAGACAGGGCTCCGGCAGCGGCATCGCCTCTCCCATGCCACTCGGCGATGAGTTCCTGCCCGAGGAGGAGCCCGAGACCCCCCGCGATAAGGAAGGAGGGGATCTCGAAGATGCCATGCGGAACGAGCGCCGCCGCGATGAAGATCAGACCCTGCTGCTGCCGCACGAGTTCCGCCACCGCACCGATCAGGAGCCCGTTCACCGTGAGGATCAGCACCGTGACCACGCCGAAGGAGGCTCCCCCGAGGAAGAGGAGAAGACAGGCAGTGAGGTTGTTTAAGAATATCTTGCCCGCAAGGACTGGCGGGGAGTCGGAGAGGAGTTGGCTTGCGACCTGGTCGCGGAAGAGAGCCAGGACCTCCGCGCCGATCGCAGGGTCGCGGCCCACGGCAACGACGCCGAGGCCGACCGAGACGGCAAAGAGGATGGCCGCAAGACCCGTGGCCCGGAGAAGTGAGCCCTCAGACATAGAGCACCATCCGCACCAGGTCCCGTATTCCCGGCGCCATGCCGACGACGATCATGGCGAGCAGGATGAGGTGCCAGAGACCGGGATTTCCTTCCCGCCTATACATCTCAAGAATATAAATGGCAGGGATTATGACCGCAATCTTGAGGAAGAACATCGAAAACGCTGTGCCGGTCAGCTCGATCAGGTTCGAGCCCACAACATGCTGCTCCACGTAGTGGACAGGATGGATATCAATGCCGTAACTTGTCGCGCTCGCATCCAGCATATGGCCGAAGATCAGGAGTTTGTAGAGGATGTTTGAGGCATACGACCACTTCAGGCCGTAGACCAGGAACGCCCAGAGAGCAAGCGACGTGACGAGCGCGAGCACGAGGATGGTGGCGAGAACGTCGAGCGCGATCCTCGTCTCCGTGAGGCCGAACCAGACGAGCGCCGCACCGGCTACGATACAGGCGGCGATGCCCGTCCCCCCGTAGACCCGGCTGTAACGAGCGATGAGCCCCGCGTTCTCCGCGAGTTTTCCCGCGAAGAGGGCGACCGCCGCAACCGTGAAGATCGTGAAGAAGATCAGGGGCGTGATCAGGAGGAACCGGAAGTCCGATGTGACCATACCGGTATCCTCGACGACACGGAGGAGCCCACCGAGGACGACGAAGGGCAGGGTCGCAAGCACGAGCTCGTCGTCGATGGCGATCTTATACCGCCGGAGCCCCCGGTAGACGAGGTAGACTGCGACGATGAGGTTCAGGGCGTAGGTCAGCGTATCGATGAGCGTATACGCCTGGCCGTATCGGATGGGATCGATGTAATATTTGTAGAGGAACTCCC
>JAQVVW010000329.1 GCA_028698765.1 Methanoculleus sp.
GTAGCCGCCGAGGTCCCGGGGGCCGGTGGCACGGTATCCCTGGTGTGGAACTACAAGCACGCGAGCGACTGAGATGCAACAGCAGGAGAAGGTGCAGCGGGCGCTCCGGCGGTCGGTTCTCAAAGAGCAGGAGCGTCGCGCCCGGATCACTCTGCAGCGCCGCCGGCAGAGCTGGCAATGAAGCGCACTTGCGCAGAGCGGGCGAACAAGGCCCCGGGGAGCCTCAATCCCCGACCCTCTAGAGGAACAGCAATGCAGACAGCAATCACCAAGATCATCCGGGCACGCCCGGTAGAGGTCAAGACCTGGAAGTCGCGCCTTAGCGCCGACGGTCCGGAAGTAACGCAGATTCGAGTAAAGATATCATCGACCACCGAAGACCGCGACGGCGACGAGTTTTCGATCGCCGGGCTCGAATCGATGATCCCGACCCTCCAGAGTGGGAAGGTGCCGTTCTACCTCGACCACGGGCTCAACGAGTGCGGCGTAACGAGATACGGCGCACTGGATATGATCGGCGGGTGGATCGGCGGGGAGATCGTCGGCAATACCCTCTATGCTACGGCCTTCATCGAGCCGGACAACCAGGACGGCGAGCGGCTCGCCCGGAAGATCGCGGCAGGTTCCCCGATCGGGTTCTCGGTCGGGTTCGGCGTGATTAAGTCCCGGCCGAAGACGGGCGGCCGTGGCCTGATCTTCGATGCGGTCTCACTGTGGGAAGTCTCAGCTGTGGGGATCCCGAGCAACCCCGACGCGGTAAGCCACCCCGACGCTGTGATCACCGCCCTGAAGTCGATCCGTGCATCGGCGGGCCTTGAGTCGGTGGAGACCGCCACGACCCCGGACGACCGGCGCCTGATCCTGATCCGGATGGCGGACGGGACCAAGGGATACGTCACCGTGGCCACGTTCCGGAAGGTCCTCGGGGAGATCGTCGAGGAGGCGATCGCACCCCTGAAGAGCCGGGTCGCCGAGGCGGCCGACGCGGCGAAGATCGTCCACTCGGAGACGGCGAAGCGCAGTATCAGACGCGGGAAGACGGGGCGGCGGATAGTCGTCGCACCTCTCAAGGGAGGGAAGGCATGAAATTCATTGCCATCAGCGCAGACGTTGCCCGGGCGATCGAGCAGAAGACCGGGCTCGACTTCGAGCAGGTCGAGCGGGAGGCACGCGAACAGCGCGAGGCCGCAGCGATCGCCGCCGCCGAGGAGAAGCAGAGGAAAGCCGAGGCACGCGAACAGCGGCGACAGGCGGCCCTCTGGCAAGCCTTCGCGGACGAGCTCGGGGAGCGGGTCCGGGTGGAGATCAACGGGAAGGAGATCCGGACCGCCGGGAAAGTCGTATGCCCGCACTGCGGGACTGTTCCGGCGGATTTGCTCCGGCTCTCGTGCAACGCGGGGGACCTACTGCTCCACAGCGAACGGCAGGGAGGTCCCTTCCAGCCGGTGAACTACCCCGACGCCGATCGCCGGTGGAGGACCGCCCCACACATCGACGTCCCGGTCAAGTGCGAGTGCGGCGGCGACTTCGACTTGACGATCACCGTCGCGCCGTGAGCCGGACCGCCTCTTCTTTTCTTCACGCCCATGTCGCCACGTGGCCCTATCGACTACGAGCGGATCCGGCCGGCGAAGAAAGGCCGCCCCTACTCGTATGTGTGCCGATACTGCGGAGCGCCGGCGACCTGGAAGGAGACCTTTGTGAGTCGAGACCGGCGACGGTGGCGGGTGCCGTGGTGCATCTGCGATCAGTGTCACCAGGCAGCGAAGGACGGCCAGCACGGCGGGAGCGCCCCGACGGGCGGCTGAGGCGGCAAAAAGCGCCTTCGTGCCCTGCCTAAATCCTGCGTTCTCCTCTCGTCACGACTCCTTACACCTACGGCAGATGATAGGCCGGGAAATCGACGATATGAGGACGCATAGAAGAGGTTATTCGACCTTCTCCTCTTCCTCGATGGGTTCGAGCAGGAGCACGCGCACCCGGCGCCCGGATCGCACCATCCCGAGGTAGGAGCCGGCGGTTCGACTCAGGCGCGCGGATCGCCTGCCGGCCGGCACGGATGACCCTTCATCATCTCCCGATGGTACTCCTCGCACCGATCGGGAGAGACGAACCCCGACCCGTCACAGAGTGAACATCGCTCGATGAACCCCCACGAATCTGTGAACCCGTCACCGTCACAGCCGGGACAGAGGAGCATGTCGCCGGGGTCACGGTCCGGGAGGACGGACTCAGGCACCGGGATCGCCCTCCTCGAGCGGCTCCATGAGAACGATCTTCACGTGCTTGCCTGCCCACTTCTTCGGCACAAAGACCCGGCCTGAGTTGCCGCCGTTGGCAACCTCTTTTTCGATAATCTCGTAGCCTTTGAACTCCTGAACGAACCCGCCCCTTCGGACAGTAATATCGTACGGCTCTGACATATGTAGCAACATATGACAACAAGGTATTTATATCTAGTTCTCCTATTGTTATTTGTAACAACATGTAGCAACAAAGGAGAAAGAACCCATGCAGAAATTCACCCCAGTAGGAAAAATCGAGAAGGTCCACGACGCCCTGCAGGTGCAGGTGGACGGGTGGACCCTGGGAACGCTCGTGATCGCCGCCGGAGACATTTCGAAGCTCTTGAAAGGTCGCGCGGTGAATGTCAACTTAGTGCAGCAGCGTCCCGG
>JAQVVW010000024.1 GCA_028698765.1 Methanoculleus sp.
CGTGCCTTCAAGCGCCTTTCCGCCGACATAGCCGGTATCGAGTATACCGAGGAAGAGACAAAACCTTCCCGGGAAGGCTTTGTCGACCGGCTTGCCCGCGCCCTCTTCCGGTCAAAAGCGTGATACCGATAGTCTGCAAGGGCTATCACGTTCATTACCTTTTTTTATCCGGTTTCGCACGAGGAGTAACGCAGACCCGGCCCCGCCATAACAGTTCCGTCTGCGCAAGGCGTCAGGGAGAGAACGTCCTTGCCGGCCGCCACCGCCGGCACGGCGGCATGATTATTTCCTGCATGAGTTCTAAAACGCCCGGTACAACCCCCGGGGGATTAAACGCCATAAATTCAGAAATATTCTCCTAACAGAGAGTTGCTCTTAGCGAACAAACTATATACTTTTTAATAGCAGGAAGTGTTAACCACTCCTTGAGGCTCGCAATGGAGATACATGTGGATAAGGACGCGTGCGTAGGGTGCGGTCTCTGTGTCAAGGACTGCCCGATGCACGTGTACGAACTCCAGGATAACGTGAGTGTCGCAGTCAGGCCGAACAACTGTATGGGATGCCTTTCCTGCCACGAGATCTGCCCGGCCCAGGCACTCGAACACCGGGGCATCTACGCTGCCCGGAGACACTACATCGACATCAAGGTCTGTGAAATGCTTCGAAAGGTGATCTGATGAGCGCTGGATACATCGACGAGATGCACGAGGCTTTTCACTCCGATCTCGTCTACCGTGCCGAAGATATTCCCCTCGACTGTTCCCCGAAACCAAAAGATCTGGAACAGACGCTCCACGGCTTGATGAAACTCAACGGTCTTGTTATCAGGTCGCTTGAGGAGATCGCCGGTCGCGGGGCAAACGCCGTCACCTACCGTGCCGGGAAGAAGTTCGGCCACGAGGTCGCCCAGTACTTCCAGAAGCGCGAGGACGTCGAGGGAGCGCTTCACGAACTCTCCGACCTGCTTCGGGGCCAGTACTCGTTCGAGGTCTGGAAGCCCGAGGACAAGGAGAAGTTCATCATCGAGGAGAACGGCGAGACGTTCATCTACCTCGTCTTCCACGACTGCATCGTCCGCCAGACGCTCCGGCGCAACGGTCTCGACCAGGGCGGCCCGCTCTGCCAGACGCTCTTCGGGTACGTCGTCGGCGCGGTCGAGGAGATCACCGGCAGGAAAGCCAAACTGGAGATCGTGCACACCGGCCCGAACGCCTGCCTGAAGAAACTGATCCTGAAATGAGGCGAGGACGATGAAGATTGCTATTGAAGAACTGGCAGGATGTTCGGGATGCACGATCGCAGTGCTTGACCTCCATGAGATGCTGCTCGACGTCGTTGCCAAAGCGGAGATCGTCTACTCCCCGGTGATCATGGACGTCAAGGAGCCTCCCGAGGATATCGATATCGCGTTCGTGACCGGAGCCGTCCGGAACGAAGAGAACCGCGAGCGCCTCGAAAAGATCCGGAAACGGTCGAAGACGCTTGTCGCACTCGGGACCTGCGCCTGCTACGGGGGCGTGTCGGGCCTCTCGATGCTGAGCTCGAACGAGGACATCTTCTCCTGCGTCTACCGGGAGGCGGAGACGGCGAAGCCCGACGGGGTTATCCCGACGGACGTGCCGCCGTTCCTCTACCGGGCGTTCGCGGTGGGAGATCTCGTGAAGATCGATTACTACGTCACGGGCTGCCCGCCGAAGGAGGCGTTCCTGAAAGAACTTCTCCCGGCAATGGTCGCAGGAAACACCCTCGAACTCTCGCGCAAGTCCGTCTGTTCGGAATGCGACAGGAAGATGGGGCAGGTCGAGAACTGGACGCTCAAGCGCCGGCACGAGGGTATTCCCGACCGCGAACACTGCCTGCTCGGGCAGGGCTACCTCTGCCTCGGAAGCGTCACCTTCGGGAGATGCGGCGCGTCGTGCCCGAAAAACAACGTCCCGTGCCACGGGTGCAACGGCCCCTCGCTCGATATCCTTCGCGAACCCTGCCGGGACATCTACGGCATGATGCTGCGGAGAATCTCGGATCTCACCGATAAGCCGCAGAAAGAAGTGGAGAAGGAATTCTACGACGTCCCACACACGATGTACGCCTTCACCATCGGGAGCCTGATCATGGAAGACAAGGAGAACTCAAAGATCCGGGATCTGGTAAAGGAGAGGAGCAGATGAAAGAGATCACGATCAGCCCGGTGACCCGGATCGAGGGGCATGCCGGCGTCAGGATCTACCTCAACGACCAGGGCGAGGTCGACTCGGCCCACTTCCAGGTCGTGGAACTGAGGGGGTTCGAGAAGTTCCTTATCGGCGCTTCAATCGAGGAAGCACCCCGGATCACGCCACGCATATGCGGGATATGTCCGGCGGCGCACCACCTTGCCTCGGCGAAGGCGACCGACCAGATCTACGGCGTCGAACCGCCCGCGACCGGGAAGAAACTCCGGGAACTCTTGAGCATCGGGCAGTTCATCCACTCCCACGCCCTCCACTTCTTCATGCTCGCGGCTCCGGACTTCATCCTGGGCCACGACGCACCGGCAGAGACACGGAACGTCATCGGGCTCGCCCGCCACTCGCCGGATCTTGCGAAGAAGGCGATCGCGGCCAGGAAGTTCGGCCAGCGCCTGACGGAAGCGGTCGGCGGCAAACCCATCCACCCGTCGAACGCGCTGCCCGGCGGGATGTCGGCGCCGCTCACGGAAGGGAAGAGAGCCGAACTGCTCACCATGGCGAATGAGGCGCTCGGGATCGCTCGTGAAGGATGGGATCTCGCTCGCGGTCTCCTCGACGGCGTCGATATGGAGTTCGGGGCAGTAAAAACCGGGTTCCTCGGCATGGCCAACAACGGGGTCTACTCGACCTGTGAAGGGCCTGCCACGATGCTCGGCCCGGACGGAGGCCAGCTCGGTTCGTTCTCGGGCCAGAACTACACGAACTTCATCGAGGAGTACTCGGAGGACTGGTCGTACCTGAAGTTCGCCCGGTTCAAAGGCGGGAACTACTACCGGGTCGGACCGCTCGCCCGGCTCAACATCGTGCAGAAGATGGGCACGGAACACGCGGACGCCGCTCTCGCGGAGTACCGCGAACGGTTCGGCACCGTCACCCAGGCCACGCTCGCATACAATCTGGCGCGCTACATCGAGTTCCTCGCCTCGTGCGAGCGGGCCGTCCAGTTGCTCTCCGATCCGGGCATCACCGGCCCGGATATCCGGACGCCGGTGGGAGCAGTCGTGAACCGCCGGGGCGTCGGGATCATCGAGGCGCCCCGGGGCACCCTGATCCACGACTATACCGTCGATGAGAAGGGCACCATCGAGCGGTGCAACCTGATCGTGGCGACCTGCCAGAACAACTACGGGATGGATCGCGGCGTGGAGGATATGGCACGCCGGGTGGTGGAGAACGGAGCGTTGACCGAAGGGGCAGCAAACCGCATCGAGATGATCATCCGGGCGTATGACCCCTGCATCTCGTGCGCAACGCACGCGATCGGGAGGATGCCCCTCAAGATCGAGTGCGTTCGAAGAACATAGGAGAGAGAACATGCTTAAACAGATCCTGGGAGAATTCCTGAAACTTGACGGGGTTACCGCCGCAGTCGTGGCGGGGCGGGATGGCTTTGTGATCGAGAGCGTCGTTGCCGGAGACATCGACGTCGAGGCCCTGGGCGCCATGGCGTCGACAGGCATGGGTACGTCTGAAGCCATGAGCGACGAACTCGGAAAGGGCGAGATGAGCCAGATGCTCATCGAACTGGAGAACGGGCCGATCCTGCTCTCCCCGCTCTCGGAGGACGAGCTGATCGCCATCGTGGCGAACGCGAACGTTAACGTCGGGAGAATCCGCTACGAACTGAAGAAGAACAGGGACCGGATAACTGCTGCTCTGTGAGACGATGCTACCCGACGGCATCTCACTCGGACGACTGCAGGGGCCTCTCTCGGCCCTTGCTTCAATCAGCCCCCACTTCACCGGAGCGGTGCGCGTCAGCGAGACCGGAGGCACCGGTTTTGTCCTGATTCAGGCCGGAAAACCCTATGCATCTGCGTTCGAGAATCGCAGCAAAGGTCTGCTGCTCAGCGGAGACGAGGCATACAGGTACCTGTTTGACCGGCCGTCGCTCGAATCCGAACTCATCGCTTACACCGCCGGGGAGACCGAGGTGGCCCGGGAAGCCTCCCGTGAGGCCGGGTGCCTGGTCACCGAGGGGGGGGCAAAGCCATCTTCCCGGATAGGGTCGGTGGACACGAGCAGCCTCGACCAGATCGCACGGCAACCGGGCGTCGTTGCCGTCTCGGTCTTCCACGAGGGGTTTGCCCTCCAGTCGCTCGGCTCCGCGGACTTCGAGCAGGTGGCCGCGGTCTCCGAAGACCTGCTTCGTGCCGGCACCCGCATCACCGGCGATATGGAGATGGGCGACCTCTCGCAGGTGATCCTCGAGACACCGGCGGGGAAACTTATCATCGCACCCTACGAGGATCTCTCCCTCTGCATCCTTACAAAGCCGGACGCCAACCTCGGTCTGATCCGGCTCTCGATACGGGGGATGCAGGATAACCCTGAATGAGAGAGGAGCCGGTTCCGGCACTCCCCGCTCTCCCCGGTGAACCGCATCGACGATGTGTGCGGGGCCTATTTACGGGAGAACCCGCACACGTTCAATTTTATCGCGCAGATCTCCCGGAGCGCGCACGAACGCACCAAACAGTTGATATCTCCGCTCGCCGGAGTAGCTCTATGCATCTCTTCATCGGATCGAGGAGAACGGCGAGACGACCCTGCCCTCGCGGGGTGATCGCCCCGTGAAGTATTACCCGGTTCATGCCGGATACCCGCCGTATGCCGAGGTGAATCCGGCGATCGAAGCGGCCTTTGCCGAGCACGGGAGAGGCAACGTCCAGATGCCGCCGAAGGTCTACGTGACGCTCGTCGAGAACGGGGACTTCCGGACGATGCCGGCCTACCTCCCGTCCCAGAGGATCGCCGGGGTGAAGATCGTCAACGTCCACCCCCATAACCGCACGAGAGGCCTTCCCACCGTCATGGCGCTCACCATCATCATCGATATCAAGACCGGTATTCCGACGGCGATCATCAACGCCACCGAACTCACCGCGCTGCGCACCGGGGCGGCGGGCGCGATTGCGGCGAAGTATCTCGCGCCTCGCCACCCCGTCACCCTCGGGATCGTGGGGGTCGGGCGGCAGGCGGAGGCGCAGGTCGAGGCGACGGCCGCCTCGCTCGCGATCGATGAGATCCGGGTCTGGAGCAGGACAGAGAAGAGTGCAGAGGCTTTTGCAGCGCGTTACTCCGACTACAACGCCCGGAGCGTCCCGATCGAGCGCGTCTGCGACTGCGACGTGCTGACCACGACGACGCCGTCGACGAAACCGGTCGTGATGGCGGACTGGATCCACGAAGGAACGCACATCAACGCGATCGGCGCGGATGCCCCCGGCAAGCAGGAACTGGATCCCGCGATTCTGCTCAAAGCCGAGGTCTTCGTCGACGACCCCGGCCAGGCGGCTCACTCGGGCGAGATCAACGTCCCGGTCGGCACCGGGCGCTTCGACCCCGCCCGGATCGCGGGAACCCTCGGCGAGGTCGTCATCGGGAAGAGAGGACGGTCGTCCCCGGACGCCGTCACGATCTTCGACTCCACCGGGCTTGCCATCCAGGACCTCGCCATCGCCGCCCTCATTCTGCGGGGCGAGGCGGAGTACGAACTGCCGTTCCCGTAACATCGGCCCTGCGGGGACCCCACCCCGGAGGCCGAGACTCCCAGATTATCCATACTTGACTCGCGCCAAAATTCGAGGGTGGGACTGTCGGGCAATATTCTGCAGTCGCACTGACACGGATTTCAAGGGAGGTGCGAGGTGCGCACCTCCGGTGCTCAAACTCCGTGCCTACCTGGACGTCGTAAGTCCAGAACATTCGGTCTTCTCCAGCGATGTCCCGTAGGGGCATCGCCTATCGCCACGCACTGCCCCGCCCCCGGGGGCGGGGGAGGAGCGCGAAGCGCGGGCGGGGTGGGGGTTACAGATGTCCGCGTACGAGGTAGAGACAGGGGAGGGGGGCGAACCCCCTCCCCCAATGGCGATATTCCCACGGTCCACTGCACTGGGTCTGTCTTTCGGTTGCGGAATTTTCGGCACTTGAACCTGGCAGTGCTCACGTTCCAGACGTTCCGTCCGTTACGGCTTGAACCCCGGACACAAAAAACGTGAGCTCAAGAACGAGCATCATCACACAAAAAAGCCGCCGGGGAGGGAGTGGCCCGCCCCCTCCCGGCTCCGTATGGGGCAGGTGAGTTACTCTTCCGTCCTGGGCTCTGCGAAGGCTTTCCAGACCTGCTCGCGGTAGACCGGGCCGCTGTTGTAGGTGCAGAACGGGATCAGGCGGCCGTCTGGGGTCGCGTAGTGGATGCAGCACCTCTGCACCCGGTCAAGGTCGTAGTTGTACTTGTCCATGAAGTGCATCGTGCCGATGAAGAGGGCGTTCCAGTGGAACTCACGCAGGGCCTCGAAGTTCTGCATCACAAGGGCCTTTCCTATCAGTTTCATGAACTCCGTGGTGTTATCCTGCTCCGCCTTCCGCGTGGAGAGGTAGAGGTCTTTGACCCCCTCGACGAGAGTCACGTATTTGTTGATCGACCCGCCTTTCGCGAATTTTGCCGCCATCTTCTCGACCGACTCGAAGAAGGTGTCGACGTCCACCATCTTGTTGACCGGAACCATCCCTTCGTCGGTGACGAAGACGTAGGTCGCTGCGCCGCAGTGCTGGTGCGTGGTGAACATGATCTGGGGTTTCCCTGTGTAGGCCTCGACGAGTTCGGAGATCGGGACGACGCAGGGCACCGGGTAGAAGTAGTCCTTCTTGATCACGCCGTCCGTCTGCTCCTCGATCCGCTCTGCAAGTTCCGGGATGGTGATCCGCTCGTTCCTGACATCATCCTCGCTTGCCGCCCCGGTGAATGCCACCGGCTGGAAGTTGACGCCGCGGACGACCTTGATGCGCTCTGCGGCGTACTGGATCATGGCACCCACTTCGTGGTCGTTCCTGCCCTTGATAATTGTAGGCACCAGCACCACCCCGAGGCTGATCGCCGCGCAGTTCTCTATCGCCCGCTGATCGCTCGCGAGTTTCGAGTTCGTCTCGCGGCTTACACCGTCAAAGTGCAGGTAGACGGTGGAGAGCCCTGCCTCCTTGAGCTTCACAGCATAGTCGGGGTCCTGCGCGAGCCGGACACCGTTCGTCGCGACCTGCACCTGGGACATCCCGAGTTCTTTTGCCTTCCGGATGAGGTCGGGGAGATCGTCGCGCATCGTCGGCTCGCCGCCCGAGAACTGGACGGCAGGAGTGGGAACAGGCTTCTCCTCGCGCAGCATGGAGAGCATCCCGACAACCTGGTCGAAGGACGGTTCGTAGACATAGCCGCATGCCTGGGCGTTTGCAAAGCAGAAGTCGCAGTTGAGGTTGCACCGGTTCGTCAGGTCGATGTTTGCAAGCAGCGTCGTCGACCGGTGGTTCTCACAGGCGCCGCAGTCATTCGGGCACCCGGCCGGGGAAGCAGTCGTCTGATGGTTCGAGATTCCTTCTCCTATGCGCTCGTAGGCATCAAACCTCCGGTACATATCCACGTCCGACCAGTAAAGGCCCCGGTATGCGCCGTGCTCCGGGCAGGTGCGAACCAGCCATACCTTCCCCCCTTCCTCCACGATATCGGCATCGAGCACGCGACCACATGTGGGACAGAGGCTCTTCGTCTTTTTTATCAGCATTCTTTCACCAGGCCCACTATTCATTCGTATCTCATATTTCGACACTTTAATCTTTATATTTACTGATGGTACTGAACATTGTCAGTTATCAATTTGGATATCGGTTACTGGATCTTCTCCGGGCTTGCAGCACTCTGGATCATGCTTCCGGCATACGTGCCGAACTCAGCGGCTGCACTCTTCGGCGGCGGGAGACCCATCGATCTCGGGCGGACGTTCTCCGACGGAAGAAGGATCTTCGGCGACGGAAAGACGTACCGGGGGTTCTTCGGCGGCGTCCTCTCGGGGGTGCTTGTAGGTCTCATCGAGATCTGGGCAGCCGCTGCGTTCAGCCTGGGTGCCCTCCCCCAGCAGACGTTCCTCTCCGTCACCCTCCTTGCAACCGGCGCGCTTCTCGGCGATCTCGCCAAGAGTTTCCTGAAGCGGAGGCTGGGCAAGGACCGGGGAGAATCCTGGTTCCTCGCCGACCAGTACGATCTGGTCGTCGGTTCCTTCCTGCTGATCCTCATCATCGACCCCCAGTGGTTGTCCTGGAACATCACCCTACCCATCGCAGTCTGGATCGTCGTCATGACACCCCTCCTGCACCGGGTGGCGAACATTATCGGTTACTACATCGGAGTTAAAGAGGTACCATGGTGAACCCAATCGCAACACTGTTGCTTGAATGCGGGGCCATCGAGTTCGGGGAGTTTGTCCTCGCCTCGGGAGCCCGGAGTTCTTACTACATCGATATAAAAGCTGCGACAACGAACCCCACCATCCTTGCAGAGATCGGAAAAGCCATCGCCGAAGGGTGGGAATTCGATATGGTGGCCGGAGTAGCGGTCGGCGCCGTCCCGATCGCCGTCGCCGTCTCGCTCGCGAGCGGCCGGCCGTACGCCATCGTCAGGAAAGAGGAGAAGGGGCACGGCAAAGCCGGGACGATCATCGGCAATGTTGCCGGGAAGAACGTGCTGCTGGTCGAGGATGTGACCACATCCGGGGGAAGCGCCCTCTATGGTCTTGATGCCCTCCGTGCCGCGGGCGCGCACGTCGACCGGGTCGTGACCGTCGTCGACCGGGAGGCGGGCGCTCACGAGGCGCTTGCTGAAAAAGGTGCCTCTCTTCTTGCACTTGTGCGGGTCAGCGAGCTGCTGGACGGATAAACATTTTTTAAGAGCGGGCATATATGATGGATATGAAAGTACTCGTTGTAGGCGGTGGTGGCAGGGAGCATGCGATCACCAGGGCGCTTTCCTGCAACAGCGACACGAAGATCTTTTCTGTCATGGCACGCAAGAATCCGGGGATCGCCCGGGTCGCGGAGCGAGTGCTCCTTGAAAACGAGACCAATATCGAGAGAATACTACCATTCGCCACCAGTTGCGGAGTCGATGCTGCGGTCATCGGGCCGGAGGCCCCCCTTGAGGCAGGTATCGTCGACCGCCTCGAAGCGGTGGGGATACCGTCTCTCGGGCCGACGCGCGCCGCGGCCCGGATAGAGACGGACAAGGCGTTCTGCCGCCGGCTGATGGAGCGACACAGGATCCCGGGATGCCCGGAGTACCGGGTCTGCCGCGATCCGGAGGAGGCGCGGCGGTTCATCGAGTCCTACGACGGCGATCTCGCGATCAAACCGATCGGGCTCACCGGCGGGAAGGGCGTACGGGTCATGGGCGAACACGTCGATGTGGCGGGGGCGGTCGAGTACGCCCGGGAGATAGGGGGGGACGTCGTCCTGGAAGAGCGGCTTATCGGGGAGGAGTTCACCCTCCAGGCGTTCGTCGACGGAAAACACCTGGTGCCCATGCCGCTCGTGCAGGATCACAAGCGCGCATACGAAGGGGACGTGGGGCCGAACACCGGCGGCATGGGCTCCTACTCCCTGGAGGATCACATGCTTCCCTTCGTCTCCCGAAAGGACTACGAGAAAGCCCTCCGGATCATGGAAGAGACGGTCGCGGCGATGCGGGCCGAGGGGACACCCTATCGGGGGGTTCTCTACGGGCAGTTCATGAACACCCGCGAAGGCCCGAAAGTCATCGAGTTCAACGCCCGCTTCGGTGACCCCGAGGCTATGAACGTCCTCTCGCTTCTGGACTCCGATCTCACTGCGATCGTCGGCCATGTCATCGAGGGTGATCTCTCGCCCTCGCACGTCCGGTTCGCGAAGAAGGCGACGGTCTGCAAGTACCTTGTTCCCGAGGGCTACCCGGAGGCGCCGAAGGCGAACGAACCGCTCACCCTCGGCGACTATGGCGACGCCCTGCTGTATTACGCAAACGTCGAGGAGCAGGGCGGGACGCTCCATACCCTGACATCGCGGGCGCTTGCGTTCGTCGGGAGGGGCGATACGCTCGCAGAGGCCGAAGCGATAGCCGAGAAGGCGGCATCATCCGTATCGGGGAGCGTCTTTTACCGCAGGGACATCGGCACTCCCGAAGTTCTCGAAAAACGGTGCCGTCACATGAGGGAGATTGCATGAAGAAGGACTTTCTCTCGATCCTTGATATCGACGAATGCGAACTCGAAAGCATCGTCACCGACGCAGTGCGCCTGAAACGGCTGAAATCTGCGGGAACCGCACACGAATACCTGAGAGGCAGGAGTCTCGGGATGATCTTCGAGAAGGCGTCCACCCGCACCCGGGTCTCGTTCGAGGTGGGGATGTCCGATCTCGGCGGCCACGCGCTCTTCTTAAACCCCCAGGATATGCAGCTCGGACGGGGCGAGGAGATCCGGGACACGGCGCGGGCACTTGCCCGTTACGTCGATGCGGTGATGATCCGCGCTTACAGTCACGCCACCGTCGAGGAGTTCGCCCGCTACGCGGATGTTCCGGTCGTCAACGGGCTATCCGACCACGAGCATCCCTGCCAGGTGCTGGCCGACATCATGACCCTGAGCGAGCGGTTCGGCGATCTCCACGGCCTGAAATTCGCGTGGGTCGGGGACGGCAACAA
>JAQVVW010000330.1 GCA_028698765.1 Methanoculleus sp.
CATCACGATCTGCATGACCGTCGGGTATCGGTTCATGACGGCGTAGACGAGGGGTTTTGCGATCCAGACCCTCCCACCCTGCATCCTCCGAAGGGTACTGATCTCGTTGAGGTCCTGGAGAGCCTGCACCGCGGCCTCGTCCGCGAGGAAGAAACTGTCCGGAACCGTCGAGTCAAAGTAGAAGAGGATCGGGAGCCGGAGCCGTCTCTGCAACTCGGCCGGGAGCGCCTGTTCGAGCCGGAGGAGGACGTCCCGGTCAAAGTCGTAGCGGTCGCCCCCCTTCGTGACGGACGACGGGTTCTCCTCCCTGAGGAGCCGGGAGAGACGTTTACGCTCGGAGACGACGCCGTCGTTGATCCTGCCGAGTTCAAGCCGCATCCATCGTAAGAGGGTCGACTCGTCGTTTGCTGATGGTCGGTCGGGCACGTGTGCTCCTGTGACGATCCGTCTTCGGGCCGCTCAGGATCCCTCTCTCTGGCATGCAATATATACCTGGCCCCAACAACCGCGTCTCCCGTGAAGGATGCCCTGGGGCGGTTCCCGGCGTTTCCGGCCGGAGACGCCTCTCTTCTCCGATCGTAACCCCCACTTTGCCCGGGAGAAAGTATATATCTCCCCCTCCCCTTTCGGCAGCTCCTGCGTGATCAGCCATGAAACAGGATTCAGTGCACGGAAAGCAGACTCGACGGCATGCCCGCTCTCATGGGGCGCCGCTCTGCCTCCCGCTCCTCGTCGGCGTAGCGGTTCTCCTTGCAGTCGCCCCGGCAGCCGCCATCGGTACATCCGGGGGTGAGTATGATCCCGGGATCGCCGCGATGCTCAGAGAAATCGACGAATCGGAACTGCAGAACACGACCCATGACCTGCAGAACTTCTCGACCCGGGTCTACGGCACCGACGGCAACCGGGAGGCGGGCGAATACCTCTCCGAGAGGCTTGCGGCCATCCCCGGGCTCGAGGTGGAGTTCCAGGGTGGGGACCTCAGGAACATCGTCGCCACATTCCCGGGAAGCGGGACCTCCGGCGAGGTTGTCGTGGTGGGAGCACACTACGACAGCAGGTCGTTTGACCCCGCCCGGGCGCCCGGGGCTACCGACAACGGCTGCGGCGTCGCGATCGTCCTGGAACTCGCCCGGGTGATGAGCGGCCACTCGTTCGACCGGACGGTCCGGTTCGCGTTCTGGAACGGCGAAGAGGTCGGGCGTCTCGGCAGCGCCGACTATGCCAGGAACGTGACGGACGCCTCGGTTCCAGTTGTGCTCTACCTCAACTACGACTCGGCCTGCTACGACCCTCTGAACCGTTCCGTCCTCGACATCATCTCGGATGAGAACTCCTCGGATATCGCTGCACTTATGGTGGACCACAACGTCCTCTACGCCACGAACTTCACCCTGACCGCGAACAATCATACCTGCGTCTCGGACCACGTATCCTTCCGTGACCAGGGTTACCCGGCCGTGACGACCCACTCCGAGGAGCACGGTCCGGCCCATACTCCTGACGACACCGTCGACCATGTCTCGTCCGGGTATGCCACGAGGAACGCCCGGCTCGGTCTTGCGGTGCTCGCGGAGGTGGCGGGGTTCCGGGGAGAGGGTGACGCCATCCCGAAGGCCCCGATATGGTGGGATCTCTTCAGGCGGCTGGACGCAATGGGCTAGCGATCAAAACGGCGCCGTTATTCGTCGCGCGGGCGGTGTGAGACGGCTGTGCTGTCGTTTTTAACCCTCATGCGGCTACTCCCGCCCTCGATCCGGCTCTCCACCCCTCGTACATCCGGAAGTTTGGTCTCTGCGGCGGACAGGGTTCGGCGATGCGGAGACTCATTTTTATACGGTCGAAGACAACGTAAAAAAAATATGAACGATTCTGAGATCCTGATGAACCCAAACGAGCTGGTGCGTTTTTTCAAGAAGAATCCAGCGGAATTTACAAAAGAGGATATCATACGGTTCTGCGAGGCGAACGGGATCGAGATGGTCAACTTCCGCTACACCGCCGAGGACGGAAAACTCAAAACCCTCAATTTTGTCATCTCTTCAAGGGAACACCTCGACACCATCCTCTCGGACGGCGAGCGCGTCGACGGCAGCAACCTCTTCTCGTTCATCGAGGCGGGGAGCAGCGATCTCTACGTCATCCCTCGCTACCGCACGGCGTTCGTGAGCCCGTTCTCCGAGGTGCCGACGCTTGAGTTCCTCTGCTCGTTCTACGACAGCGACGGAAAACCCCTCGAGAGCGCCCCCGAGTACGTGCTCCGCAAGGCGGACGAGGAGTTCACCCGCCGGACCGGCTGCACCTTCAAGACCCTCGGCGAACTCGAGTACTACGTCGTCAGCCCGCGGGACGACCTCTATCCCGGCCGCGACCAGAAGGGCTACCACTCGGCCGAACCCTTCGTCAAGTTCGCGGATCTCCGGGACGAGGCGATGCGCCTCATTGCCCGTGCCGGAGGCAGGATCAAGTACGGCCACTCCGAGGTCGGGTGCTTCTATAACGGCGACACCTACTACGAGCAGCACGAGATCGAGTTCCTGCCGATGCCGGTGGAGCAGGCGGTCGAGCAGTTGGTCGTCGCGAAGTGGGTTCTGCGGATGCTCGGCAACCAGTACGGCGTCGAGATCAGTTTCGCCCCGAAGATCACCGTCGG
>JAQVVW010000331.1 GCA_028698765.1 Methanoculleus sp.
CCGAACGCGACGTCCTGCTCCACGGTGGGGGAGAAGATCTGGTCGTCGGGGTTCTGGAAGACGATCCCGACGAACTTCCTGACCTCGCGGACGTTCGCGTTCGTGATCGGCTCGCCCCGGATCAGCACCTCGCCGGAGGTGGGTTTGAGGATGCCGTTGAAGTGCTTGAAGAGGGTGCTTTTCCCGGCACCGTTCGGCCCGATGACGGCGATGCGGGACTTTCTTTCGGCAACGAAGTCCACGCCCTCGAGGGCACGGACGTCGCCGCGGTAGATATGGGTAAGATTGCGGGTCTCGAGCAGGTGCATGATGGCAAAAAGTGAGAGTTTTTCAGGTATCTAGTTATCGGGCCGTGCGGAGACCTTCGCAACGGCGAAGACCAGTATCAGCATAAGCAGCGTGCCGATGACGATCGCAAGCACCTCTCCGTCTTTATCCATGCCGGGGATGCTGTAGTCGGGCATGAGCGCCTCGTAGGAGAAGTCGTTCCCGGTCGTGGCGATCGCCTGCTCCTCTGCGGCGCCGGCGGCGTCTTCGTCGAGCTCGCTCCCCATGAACGGTTTCGCTTCGTAGATGCTGAAGAAGGCGCTCTCAAGCCCGTCGGGGTTCCCTGATGCCAGGAACGGCGCGGCAACGGCGATCACGAGAGCGATCGCGATCCCGATGACGACGAACTGTTTCGTCTCCATTATGCGGTCACCCCCGCCGGGTGTTCGAGGATATCCGGCCGTGCCGAGGCTATCAGGTAGAGGGCGACCGCGGTGATGCTCCCTTCGATGAGGCCGATGACAGCGTGGTACGTACCCATCATGGTGAGGCCGAGAGCGAGCGGGAAGGTGCCGGCGACCGCGAGTTCGACCGCACAGAGGATTGCGGAGATGAAGAGCGATGCCCACCCGGCGATGAAGGCGGCGGCATACGCGTTTCCTATCACGCCTTTGATGGCGGTATACCCGTAGTAGCCGATGAATCCCCCGACGACGCCCATGTTGACGATGTTCGCGCCCATGACGGTGATGCCGCCGTCGCCGAAGATGACGCCCTGCACGAGGAGCACCAGCGTCAGGACGAAGACCCCCGCATACGGCGACCCGAGGACGATTGCCGCGAGCGCCGCACCGACCATGTGGCCGCTCGTTCCCCAGGGAATGGGGATGTTCAACGCCTGGATGGCGAAGATGCCTGCGGCGAGCACGGCGACCAGCGGTATCTTCTCTTCTCCCATCGAACGCCGCGCCCACCGGAGGGCGAGGGCGATGAAGATCAGGGCGATGACCCAGTAGACCAGGGCCTGCCCCATCGGTATAAATGCATCAGGTATATGCACAACAACACCTTGTGGTGTGGTACTACATCCGGGTATAAATGTATTACTAAGCGCATTGAATATCTCAGCCTGTAAGAATCCGACGTACTCCCGATGCAAAAAGTATGCCCATCGCCCGTGCCAATGCAGGTTTCAGGGCAAGTTTGCGGAGGAGGGTGCCCGGCCGGTCCATATCGCCGTGCTCCACGATCGTCGCGATGAGATCCGGATCGTCGAGAGCCCGGCAGAGGCGGTCGATCTCCTCCGGCGTCATCTTCTGCCGCATCCGGAACGCCTTCATCCCGATATCGAGTTCTTTCCCGAAATCTTCCTTCCAGCGCCGTTCATAGTCACGGAGGCTCCCGTCGTCGAACTCCCCGCGCGCACAGCAGGCCGCGGCGACGGCGGCCGCGTGTTTTGCCGACCGGACACCGGTGTAGACCCCGCCGCCCGATGTGGGCTTCGGGAACCCCGCCGCGTCGCCGACGAAGAGTGCCCTCCGTCCGTAGGTCTGCGGCATGACCCCGAGCGGGATGACCCCGCTCGCGAGGTGGAGCGAGTTTTCCCCGTAGCGGGCGATGAACCGGTCGAAGTGGTCTTTTGCGTGCTCCCGGGCGCAGAGGCCGACTCGGGCGCGGGTCGGCGAGACCGGGATCACCCACCCGAAGAAGTCGGGGGAGGCGTTGGGGTGGAGTTCCACGTAGCGCGAGTCCATCTCATAGGGAACCTCCGCCTGAACCCCGGCGAGGTAGAGCGCAGGGCGCTGCAGGCCGAGCATGCGGGCGACGGAACTCCGCGGCCCGTCGGCGGCGATGAGGAGGCGGAAGGGGATCTCCTCGCGCCCGCGGACGCCCCGGGCCAGGAGCGAGGAGCCGCTGATACCCGATGCGCTGGTTTTGAGAAGGAACTCCGCACCGGCGTCCGCCGCCTTCCCTGCCATCTCCCGGTCGAGGATGCCCCGGTCGACGACATAGGCCTTCGTGACCCCCGCATCGAAGAGGAGTTCCCCTCCAAGACCCGAGACCATCCGTGCGCCGGTCACCTCGTTCAGGACCGAGCGGTTCGAGACGCCGCACTCGGCAAGAGCGGAGACCGAGAGCAGTCCCGCGCACTGCACCGGGTAGCCGATCGTCCCGTGCTCCTCGATACAGAGCGTCGAAAGCCCCTCCTCCGCGCACGCCCGCGCCGCGGCGCTCCCGGCAGGCCCTGCGCCCACAACGACTACATCCCAGACCAGAGTATCATGCCCCGCACGAGTTGGTTTCCGGCCGCCGGCTGCCTGTCCCTGTGGTGCAGGCCGGGGGGCCGGTTCCTGAGTAGAGTGGACGTTCGGTGACTTAAAAG
>JAQVVW010000332.1 GCA_028698765.1 Methanoculleus sp.
CCTGCAGTTTCTTCGCGAGATCCTCCGTTGCTTTCTGGGAGAAGCAGTAGACGATCCCGGCGTCGTTTGGGTGCTCGGCGAGATAAGCGACCAGCTGCGGGAAGTAGCGGGCTTTCGGCACCACCCGGTAGGTGAGGTTTTTGCGGTTGAAACTCCCGACGAACCGGACCGGGTTTTTCAGGGCAAGTTGCACTGCGATGTCGTTCTGGACGGCGGGGATGGCGGTCGCGGTCAGGGCGATGACGGGGACGGCGGGGAACCGCTCTTTGAGCACCCGGAGCCGGCGGTATTCGGGGCGGAAGTTGTGCCCCCACATGGAGATGCAGTGCGCCTCGTCGATGGCGATAAGGCGGACGTCCGCCTTTGCGATGAGCGAGAGGAAGAACGGCTGCACCGCCCGCTCCGGAGAGACGTAGAGGATCCGGATGCGGCCTTCGAGGATCACCCGCTCGACGATCTTCTGCTCCCCGTACCCGAGCGAACTGTTGATCGTCGCGGCCGGAATGCCGTTTGCCCGGAGGCTGTCGACCTGGTCTTTCATCAGGGCGATGAGCGGCGAGACGACGACCGTAAGTCCGCCGAAGACGAGGGCGGGGAGCTGATAGCAGAGGGATTTGCCGCCCCCGGTCGCCATGACGGCGAGGACGTCGCGCCCGGCAAGGACGGTGTCGACGATCTCCTCCTGGTGGGGAAGGAAGGACGTGTAACCGAAGTATTTCTCCAGAACACTGTGTTTTGTATTCATTGCGCCACGATATCCGATCTGCTGGTACGGTTGGGCGGGAGCCGGGATAGGGTTTGTTGTCCCGGGCGGCGGTGATGGGATCCCGCACCTCTCTTTCCTGTCCGGATCGAAGCGCATATCCACGGGAAGCGCGAGTACTGGAAACGATGAAGAACGTCGATATGGCGGTCGAGGGAAATATCCTTACCCTACGGGTAGATCTCGCAAAAGAGTTCGGGGTGTCCAAGAGCGGGAAGTCGATCACGATCGCCTCCACCGAGGGGAACGTCCCGGTGCCGGGGCACGAGGAGATCAAGATCGGGCTGAACATCTACCGGGCGAAGTGAGCGGGCGGTCACGTCCGGGCGGCGGCACACCGGAGTTTCCCGCGAACCTCCCGGATGGGACAGCGGTCGCAGAGCGGCGATCTTCTGCAGATGGTGTTCCCCAGGCGCACGATCTGGGCGTGGTAGTCGTTGAAGAGTTCCGCGTCGGGAGCGAGGTTCCCGGCAAAGAGTCGCTGCGTCAGATCGTAGGACGTCCCTTCGGGGAGGAGACCGTAGCGCGAGAATATCCGCCGGGTATACGCATCGACGACGAAGACCGGCTTTTCGCAGACATACAGCAGGATGGTGTCCGCCGTCTCCTTCCCGAAACCCCGGAGGGCGAGCAGCCGTTCGCGGAGTTCACCGGTCTCTACGGCCGCCATCGCCGCCGGGTCGGCCCCGAACTCGGCGACGTAGACCCGGGCGAACCCAAGGACCCGCTCCGCTTTCTGGTTGTAGTAGCGGGAAGGGACGATCAGGCGCGCGATGGCGGCGGTATCGGCCGCTGCAAGGAGATGGGGGTCGAGCATCCCGGCGTCTTCGAGGTTACGGACGGCTCGCGCCGCGTTCGTCCAGGAGACGTTCTGGGTGAGGATCGCGCCGATCATCGTCTCGAACGGCGTCCTTGCGGGCCACCAGTGCTGGTGGCCGAACGCCGCGAAGAGGGCGTCGTAGATCGCGGTGAGGTCGTCGGTGAGGGTCGCCGGCATCACTGCCACCAGGGCTTCGCAGCGATCGGCATATGCCAGTCGGTGCCGAACGCCCTGCCGGTCACTTTAATCCCCGGCGGAGCCTGCCTGCGCTTGAATTCTGCCCGATCGACCATTCTCGCGACCTCCCGGACGGTCTCCTCGGGATACCCGGCGGCGATGATCTCGTCGACCGACTCGAAACAGTCGATATGACGGTGGAGGATCGCGTCGAGAAGGTCGTAGGGGGGGAGGATCTCCTGGTCGGTCTGGCCGGGCCGGAGTTCCGCGGAGGGAGGTTTTTTTAGCACCCTCTCAGGGATGACGGGGCGTTGTGCGTTCAGCCACCGGGCAATCCGGTAGACCATCCCCTTCGGGACGTCGGCGATCACGGCCAGCCCCCCCGCCGCATCGCCGTAGAGGGTGGAGTAGCCGACCGCGACCTCTGACTTGTTCCCGGTCGAGAGGAGCATGGAGCCGAACTTGTTCGCGAGGGCCATCAGCGCCGTCGCCCGGATCCTGGCCTGGAGGTTCTCCTCGGTGATGTCGCGGGGGAGCCCGGCGAAGACTTCCGCGAGGGCGCCGTCGAACGCCTCCATCATAGGAGCAATTGGAATGCACTGCACCCCGATACCGAGGTTCGCCGCAAGCTCCCGGGCGTCTTCGATGCTCTCTGCGGAGGTGTGGGGGGAAGGGAGGAGCACCCCGAGGACGTTCTCCGGCCCGAGCGCCCGGGCGGCGACGGCGGCCACGAGCGAGGAGTCGATCCCGCCGGAGAGGCCGATGAGGACCGATGTCTGGTCGCATTTCTGGACGTAGTCGCGGGTGCCGAGGACCAGCGCCCGCCAGATCTCGGACTCAGGGCCCTGGTCGTCGGGAGCGACCGCCTGCGGGACGGGGCGGGCGATAT
>JAQVVW010000333.1 GCA_028698765.1 Methanoculleus sp.
TTGCGGTACGGTTTCCACTCGTTGTTGATCTTGCACGCGCCTACAACTTCAAACATCTGGTTCACCATGTTGTATCACTCCAAAAACCCAAAGGCTTCTTCTATCCGTCCCAGCTCGAACCCGGTCGTGGCGGATCCTGCGACGTAACCCCTGCTGTTTGCAAGGAGCCCGGTGCCCACGAGACCGCTGCCCATGTTGACCGACCCGAGGCCGATCGGGAGATCGACCACCCGCTCAAGGTTCGCGATCTCCGTATCGTTGGCCCTCGGGTGGACAAGGATACCCCTGTTCGTCGCGAACCCGGCCATGCCGACGGTCTTGATGCCGCCGAGCGTCAGCCGGACCACCGGCACCCCGAGGAACGACCCGATCTCTTCAGCAACATCGAACTCCATCTCGGGGTGGACGGCGGCAACGTAATCGTTTGCAAGAATGACGTTGCCGGCCGCGTTCATGGTTCCCTCAAGCAGGAATATGTCCCGGTACTCGCTCAGGACCGAGAGTTCCTCGTCGGTGGCAAGGCCGCTGACGACCAGACCCCGGCTGTTGCCGGCAACGAGCGAACCGATGATGCTGCTTCCCTGGATGAAAGTGCTCACGATCTCGAGATCGAGTTCCTGTGCGAGGGTCGCGGTGAACTCCTCGGGCGCCCCGGGGTAGACGATCGCTATATCCTCAAATACCCGGGCATAAACGCCGATGTTCGGATCGCCGGCGAGATCGATCGTCCCTGTCATTTCACTCCTCGGCGAGCTCGGCCTGGACCTGCCCATCCTCGAACTTCATCGCGCGAACGCGAATCTTTCTCGGGGGCTTGGAACTGCCGTTCTCCCAGACCTTCTCGTTGATGCTCTTATCGAGTTTGACGTCCTCGCTCTTCATGTGCCGTTCGAGAAACGCCCTGATGTCCTTGATCGCGGTGTTCCCCCGCTTCCACCGGGGCGAACGCTTCACCTCACGGAGAGGGATGATATAGATATGCTCCTTCAATGCTTCTGCCATAACCTTACACCTTCAGGGAACTCCGGCGCCAGTTGCGCCGCCTCGGATGCGACGCAACCGCACGGTTGGTCTTGATCATCACCCATGCCGGCACGCGGCGGTTCTGCTCGCATGCCTTTGCCAGCCGGATCTTCCGGCCCTTCATCAATTTGCTCATAGTTTCCACACTCGTAATATTCAGGTATCTCTCAGAGCGACCACCAGCGACTGCAGGTGGCCGGAGGGGAAGAACGACGCCGGGTCGATACCGCGGGCGCAAAGAGCGCTCCTGATCTCCCCTTCGTAGTCGCCGTTCCCGATGCTGCCCGTCTCCCCGTAGCGCACGACCAGCAACCGCCCGGCCAACCGCTCCACCTCGGTCTTCCCGTAGCCGAGGAGCGGCCGGACGTAGGAGCAGCCGGTGGTCATCTCCAGGTGCTGGACCTCGGGGCGTTCGAGCCGGGGAACCCGGTCCTCCCGGCGGGTGCCGTCGCCGACCACCGCATACTCGCCCGCAAGGGTCTCGACCGCCGTCCGGTGAACCATGTCGATCGCGTCGTTCGGGTATCCGCACGAGAGGAGCAGGTCGACGGCCTCAGAAAGCAGGTCTCTTCCAAGCACCCTTCTCCTGAAGGGAAGGCCCAGGGCGGCCGCTGCGGCCCGCACCTCCGGAACCTCGCGGTCGGGATCGAATACACAGGTATTCAGTTCCACGCCGTAATCGCGCGCGAGCATGAGCGCCGCGAGCGCGCTGTCTTTCCCACCCGAGAAGAGCACACCTGCTTCCATTATTTCCGCGTAATCCTGAACTCTCTCTTCGACGGCGTCACCTGGGCAAGCAGGGCTTTCAACTGCTCGTCGGTGATCCGCTGCCGGACACGGCCGCTCTGGGCCAGCATCACCAGCTGCTGCTCAACCGCTTTTGCAAACTCCGGCCGGGTCAACTTGATGGTATTGAGCCGCTCCCTCGCTTCAGGTTCCAGGATCTCCAGGAGCGCGGCGCGGACCTGTGCATCGATCTGCTGCTGGCGTACGGCCTCATCCTCCAGAGCTTGCTGATCCATCCCCTGCTGCCGCTGCATCTGTTCCATTCTGCGGCGGCGCAGTTCAGCGAGTTCGTCGTCTACCATCACTCATGCCTCCGGAGATCAGTACTTCGCAAGGCCAGGGACAGCTTTCGCGGCCTCGGATTTCAGGCCGTTTGCAACGTTGTCGAGGAAGGATCTGCCCGCCGGGGTCACCGTGCGCCCGGAACTGCCGTGAGCGACGTATCCGGCCGCTTCGAGTTGCTGGAAGATCTTCCTGATGATCGACCCGCCTCCCCGCTTGAACCGATTCGGAGCCGAACCGCGGTTGGCACTGCCGCCGTAGGCGGACCGCATCCTCTGGATGCCGACAGGGCCGTCGGTGTAGATTCGCCGGAAGACCGCCGCCGTACGCACGTACCACCAGTCGTCATTCTCGGGGGGCATCTCTTTGTATACCCCCGTCTTTGCAAAAGCGGCCCAGTCTGGGGGCTGAATTTGCGAATTCTTCTTGAGTTCTTCTGCCACCTGCCGGATGAGCATATCGGCAGGGATGTCATATACAGTCGTCATAGATGAACCTCACTCTCGCTAACAGTCTTTACATATTCGTCCAGTGATGTTTTATATATTTC
>JAQVVW010000334.1 GCA_028698765.1 Methanoculleus sp.
CCTGGACGGTGCCCCGGCGGGTGAGGGTGTGGAGGGCCAGGGTGTCGTAGCCGTTGAAGACGAGCGCGTAACCCTCGTAGGGGGTCTTCTCGTACCTGACCATATCCATGGCCATCAGCCTGCCCAGACGATAGGAGAGCTCGGACTCCGAGAACCTTGTGGACGACTTGAGCACCTCGAGCGGCACCCACCGGTACCGGCGCATGAGACGTTCGAGGGCGAGCAGGATCCGGAGTTCGTAGGCGTGCAGGGATCGCACGTATTCTGCAGGAACAGGCATCTTCTACACCATTTATGTAGCGCGGTGATAAAAGGATGATCGAGAAAACATGAAGTGCAGCAAGTGCCGCCGCGACGCGATTCTTTTCCAGCGATACTCCGGGCTGCACCTCTGCGAGCAGCACTTCAACCGGGATTTCGAGGCGAAAGCGAAGCGGGCGATCCGGGAGCACCGCTGGATCAGGCCCGGCGATACGGTGGCGGTGGCGCTCTCGGGGGGGAAGGACTCGAGCGCCGTCCTCTTCTTCCTCCACCGGCTCCTCGGCGAGCGCCGTGACGTCCGGCTGATGGCGATCACGGTGGACGAGGGGATATCCGGCTACCGCGACCCGGCCCAGGCCCGGGCGATCGCCGAGAGCATGGGCGTCCCCTGGGTGACGGCAACGTTTGCCGACGAATACGGGATCACGCTCGATGAGATCGTGGGCAGGAAGGGAACGGGCCTCTCCTGCTCCTACTGCGGCGTGCTCCGCCGGGCGCTGATGAACCGGATTGCCCGCGAACACGGCGTCACGAAGTTCGCCTACGGGTTCAATCTGGACGACGAGGCCCAGTCAGTCCTGATGAACGCTCTCCGGGGTGATGCCGACCGGCTCACCCGCCCCATGCGGGAGGTTGAGGGGATGGTCCCCCGGATCAAGCCGTTCATGTACATCCCGGAGCGCGAGGTGGCGCTGTATGCCTTCCTCCACGTCGGGGGGTTCGACCTCGCGGGCTGCCCCTACGCCGGGGACGCTCTCCGGGGCGACGTCCGCGGCATCCTCGACGATTACACCTACCGCCACCCGGCGACGAAGTACTCGCTTGTGAACCTGGGCGAGGCCCTCCGGGAACTGGAGAGACCTGAGGCGGAGGGGCTTCGGATCTGCGAGAGGTGCGGAGAGCCGTGCGGGAAGGTCTGCCGGACGTGCCAGGTGCTTGATGAGGTTCGGCGATCCTGAGTCGGAGGAGCCTGATGTGGGGGCGTATGTCTCCATAGAGGGACGGCTGGGGAGTCATAGGACTCTGGGCGATGGAGAATGAACGACCGAGATGGTGAGAGTCCAATACAGTGGACCGTGGGGGCCTGCGCACCTTCGGCGCTCGAGTTCCATTCCTTCGGAACGTCGCCTATCGCTACGCACTGCCCCCGCCCCTTGGGCGGGCCGAAGGCCGGGTGGGGGTGGGGGTTGTATGTCTCAATGGATGCGGCAGAGACAGGGGAGGCGGGATGCTCCCCCCTCCCCGTCAGCCCCTCCCCGCGTGGCGATATCCGATGGAAATCCGTTGATGGTCTCTGACAGATTGTGAAGCCAGATCTTGAGCCCCCAGGTGGTAGACCCTGATTATCAGGAGTTCAAAAAAAGGCAGGAAAACAGGCCCGACCGGATAGCATCCGGCCACCTGGAAACGCGCCCCTCTACCGCATCGCGAGACACCCGCCGGTCACTTCGGCGAATATCTCCATGAACTGCTCCGGGTGGTTCAAGAACGCGACCGATCGCGGCCGCCCGACGAGATCGTAGAGCCCGACCCCTCTCTCGATCCCGATCTCCGGGACTTCCACCGGGTTGCAGTAGCGCACCGGGGGGGCGTCGGGGTAGCGCGGGTTCTTCACCAGCGCCCCGCCCTCCATCTCATAGTAGGCGGCTCCTTTCAGGTCTGCGTAGGGGCCGTAGTTGCTTGAGAACTCCGACGAGACGAGGTTCGCCATCACGAGATCCTCCCTTGCCGGGTTGATCGTCACGTGACCGTAGCCCGGCGGGATCAGGATCTTGTCGCCTGCGGTGCCCTCGATCATCACCACGTCGTCGGCATTTCGGGTCTGGAGGAGGTAGTGCCCCGTCCCCCCGAGCACCTCGTAGATCTCCGGGTAAAGTTCTCCTGCCGGGTTCTCGGTGTGGTAGTGGCCCTTCGTCTTGACGTATTCCCCGCAGAGTGTCCGGGCAGGGATAACGGTGATGTCGTAGCGAATGTGTTGCTGTCGGAGCCATTCCCGGTCACTCTCGCTCTTCGCGAGATCCCGGTACATAAAATAGAGGGGCTGATCGGAGGTGCAGCCGGGATCTGCGAGAACATCCCGCATTTCCTCGATTGTCCTTACCTGCGGCTCCGCTTTGGGTCCGTCCCAGTACCCGTTCATCTCTGTTTCTTACGGTACACGAATATATAATACCCTGCTCCGACGATCACAGCCAGAACGGCGATGAGGAAGACCGGATTGGTGAAGAGCGTGCCCTGCCTCTGCTCGAGCGCGACCCGCACTTTCATGGTGTCCGATATCTTGCTGTTGTCGAGGTTGTCGCGGTAGCGGATCTCGGAGTCGATCCCGTACTCCTTCGCGGTGCCGGCACCATCGACGTTCACCTCAAACCGTGCC
>JAQVVW010000025.1 GCA_028698765.1 Methanoculleus sp.
CCAGGTTCTGATGCTCGGGGGTCGGTACGAGCGGGTGCTTGCCGTTGTTGGGGCCGGGCATATCCGGGGGGTGCAACGCTACCTGGACGCGCCGGAGACGCTGCCGCCGCTCACGGCCCTGACCGCCGAGGTGAAGAAGGGCCTGCCGTGGGCGAAGATCCTCGGAGCCGCCGTCACCCTCCTCTTCCTCCTCCTGATCGCCGCGATAGCCTTCTCGGGCGTGGGGCTCGATGTCCTGCTGGCCGCTCTCTTCTACTGGATCGTGATCAACGGCGTCTTGAGCGCCGTATTCACGCTTGCAGCCGGTGGGCACCCTCTCTCGGCCGCCACCGCGTTTGCGGTCTCCTGGCTGACGTCGCTCAACCCGCTGCTTGCGGCGGGATGGTTCGCCGCCATCGTCGAGGCGAAGATACGGAAACCCACGACGGGAGAGTTCCGGCAGATCATCGGGGCGGAGACGTTCGCGGAGATGCGGCGGATCCCGCTCTTCCGGGTGGTGCTGGTTGCCGCTCTCGCGAACATCGGGAGCACGCTCGGGACGGTCACGTACTTTCTGTTCATCTTCCCGATCCTCGGGGTCGATCCGATGGTAGTCATCAGCGACGGCTTCTCGAACATGCTCCAGATGATACTGGGCCTCTTCTAGGGCGGTCTCTCTGTTGGAGTCCTCCCCTCCTCCGTTTCCCCAAGGTATTTAGGCCGGGAGTGCCCATCATCGTTGCATGAGTTCGATTGGTGGAACGGTCAATCTCGGTGTCACCGTGATACGGAGCAGGCATAGCGTACGGAAGTACAAGGACAAGCCCATTGAGGAGAAGGCCATCAAGGATGCACTGGACTGCGCGCGCCTTGCTCCGACCGCGCGAAACGAGCAACCCTGGCTCTTTGGGACGATCCAGAACCGCGAAACGCTGCGGGCGATCGCCGATCTCGCCGATAACGGCAAGTTCATCGCCGATGCGCCTATCTGCTTCGCCGTCTTCGGGAAGCGGGGCGCGAAGTACTACCTCGAAGACTGCTGTGCGGCGACGATGCAACTCATCCTCGCGCTCCAGGCATGGGGCGTCGGGTCCTGCTGGGTTGCGGGGGAGAAGAAGGATTACGCCGAGGATGTCCGGAAACTTCTCAATGCCCCTGAAGGATACGCGCTCGTATCGCTCGTGCCTGCAGGATACCCCGAGGAGCTCCAGATAAAAACGAAGAAGACCATCGACGAGGTCGCGTTCTTCGAGCGCTACGAGGAAGAGTAGGCGGATACGATCCGGATACCTTTTTACTCCGGCCGGGGTATCCTGGCGATATTCCACACGTTTTTCTCAAGCGTCGCTCTGCTCTGCCGTGCGGTGGGGGCGTAGATACTCGCCGTCCCCGGTCTCGACGGGGCCGTCCCGGAAAGATCTCCGAACCTTCGGTATACCCTAATCGGAGCGCTTACCCCCTATGAATCTGCTATCTGACTCGTATCTCGGGCACTGGGGGTGAAACGGCTTCCCATTGGGTATCGCCACGCACTGCCCCGCCCCCTTGGGGGCGGGGGAGGAGGCCGGAGGCCGGGTGGGGTGGGGGTTGACGAGGGATGTTAACCCAGTGAGTTTGAGCATCAATAGTATGAGTTGGAGACAGGGGAGGGGGGCGTGCCCCCCCGCGAGCCGCCTCCCCCATGGCGATACTCCCACGGTCCACTGCACTGGATCTCTCCTCATTTGTAGGTTTTACGTGGCAAGACCCACAATCACTGGTGTTTTCCGTCTACCGCGGCTTGCCCTCGCCCGGGCTTGTGCCTCCCGGAATCCTCTTTTCCCCCTCTACTCCCCAAAATGCGGCAAAACCTCCTTCGTATAAAACTCCATGAACTCCCGCTGCTGGTCTCCGATCTGGTGGAGGCAGACGTGGTCGAACCCCTTCCGGACGCTCTCTTCGATCTTTCGGATGAAGGGCTCCGGGTCGGGACCGCAGACGACGTGTTCTGCAACATCTTCCGGTGTTACCATCTTCGCCACCTGCTCGTAGTGGGTCGGCGTGGGGAGGAGCCGGTTGAGTTCCCCCTCATTTGCCGCGATCGGCCACTGCTCGTAGGCGGTCGTCCGCCCCTCTTCCTCGGTCTCTGCCCAGCAGACCGATATCTCGATGTATGCCGGCTTATCGCCGCCCCCGGAGTCCCGGAAGATGATGAGGTTCTTCTCCGCGTCGTTGCCCGGGTTGATGAACCCGTCACCGGCCCGAGCGGCCAGTGAGGCGCTGATCGGGCCTTCAGACGCGATGTAGATGGGAGGGAGTTCATCGGGGAGCGAGAATATCTGCGCGTTCTCGAGCGTGTAGAAGGAGCCGTAATGGTCCTGCATGCCCCCCTTCCAGAGCAGTCTGATCACCTCTATCGCCTCATCGAGCATCTCTATCCGAATGGGGGCCGGAGGCCAGGGGTCGCCGAAGACATGCTCGTTGAGGTTCTCGCCCGACCCGAGGCCCAGACTGAACCGTCCGGGCATCATGCTCGCCGCGGTTGCGGCAGCCTGGGCGATGATCCCCGGGTGCGTCCGGATCGTCGGGCAGGTGACCCCGGTCACCAGGTGGAGGTCCGCCGTCACCTGCGAGATGCCGCCAATGACTCCCCAGACGAACGAGCTCTGCCCCTGTCGGTTTGTCCAGGGGTGGTAGTGATCCGATATCATGGCAAACGTAAATCCGGCGTCTTCAGCCTGGCGGGCGTAGCAGACCAGATCGAGGGGCCCATGCTCTTCGCTTGCCAGTTTGTATCCTATTTCAACCATCCTTCAACCACATCCATGCCATCTATACGGCTGCCCCGTCCCCTCTTTTCCGGGGCAGGGGCGGCGTGGGCGCCGGCTACCTCGTTCATCTCATGGATATAGGTTTCCCCCGGCCCGGCACCAGATAAATAGAACCCTTGCCATACTGTACTGCATGGCAACGCCTACTCTCCAGGTGGCGCTCGATCTCCTCGAGCTCGATCGTGCGGTTGAGATCGCAGGTGAAGCGGTCCGTGGTGGTGCGGACTGGATTGAGGTCGGGACACCCCTGATCAAGAGCGAGGGGATGCAGGCCGTGAGGGTGCTCCGGGAATGGTTCCCCGGTCACGAGATCGTCGCGGATATGAAGATCGCCGATACCGGCGCCATCGAGGTTGAGATGGCGGCGAAGTCCGGGGCCGGGATCGTCTGCATCCTCGCCGACGCCGACGACACCGTGATCGCCGAGGCGGTGCGCTCCGCCCGCAAGTACGGCGTCCGGCTGATGGCCGATCTCATCAACGTCGCCGATCCCGTCTCCCGCTCGCGGGAACTTGCTGCGCTCGGCGTCGACTACATCAACGCCCACGTGGGCATCGATCAGCAGATGATCGGCAGGTCGTCGCTCGATCTCCTCCGCCGCCTCGCAGGAGAGGTGGGCACGCCCATCGCCGTTGCAGGAGGGCTCGACGCGGAGACCGCGTCCGAGGCGGTCGCCGCCGGTGCCTCGATTGTCATTGTTGGGGGCAATATCATCAAGGCCGCCGACGTTACCGGGGCGGCGCGGCGGGTCCGGGAGGCCATCGACCGGCCCGAGGTCTGGCCGCGGGAGGAGGAGAGCCGGGATGCCGCGATCCGCCGCCTCTTCGAAGCGGTCTCCGCACCGAACGTCACCGATGCCATGCACCGGAAGGGCGCGATGGTGGGCATCGTCTCGATCTGCGGCAGGGTCAAGGCGGTCGGCCCGGCGGTGACCGTCCGGACCGTCGCCGGGGACTGGGCAAAACCCGTCGAGGCGATCGACGTCGCCGGACCGGGCGACGTCCTCGTCATCAGCAACGATGGGAGGACGGACGTCGCGCCCTGGGGAGAACTTGCCACCCACTCCGCGATGAACCGGGGGATTACCGGCATCGTGATCGACGGAGCCGCCCGGGACGTCGACGACATCCGGGAGATGGGGTATCCCGTCTTCGCGACGGCGACCGTTCCGAACGCCGGTGACCCGAAGGGTCTTGGGGAGATCAACACCGAGATCACCTGCTGCGGGCAGGAAGTTCGGCCGGGCGACTGGATCGTCGCCGACGAGAGCGGGGTCGTGGTGGTCCCCCGGGAGCGCGCGTACGAGGTTGCCCGGCGCGCGATGGAAGTCAGAAAGACCGAAGAGCGGATCCGCGAGGAGATCCGGCGCGGAAAGACGCTCTCAGAGGTCTCCGAACTCCTGAAATGGGAGAAACGGCACTGACCGGCGGCGGAGACCGGCGTGTCGCGTGGGTCAAAACGGTGAGAACCCGGGAGTGCCCCGGTCTGACCCTGGATTAACGGAAAAGTGATGCTTTGAGGAGTTCCCCGCCGCGGCCGAGGATCTTCTGGACGGCATCCTCGGCCTGGTCGACGCGCAGGATCAGGACCGCCGCGTCCTTCCCCGAGTAGGCGTAGGCATACTCGATGTTGATCCCGGCATCCCCGAGGATCGATGCGATATCCGAGAGGCCGCCCGGCTCATCGCGCATCTTCACGCCGATGACGTCGGTGAACGAGACCCTGAACCCGAGATCGGTCAGCGTCCGGTGGGCGTCCTCCGGCCGGTCGACAAGCGCGCGAACGACACCGAACCCGTCGGCCTCGGCAATACTGAACGCAAATATGTTGATCTTTGCCTCCCGGAGCGCCCCGGCGATCGCCGCGAGGCGTCCCGGGCGATTCTCCGAAAATATCGAGATCTGCTTGACGATATACGACTTCTCCATTATAATGACCTCCTGTCAACAACCTTCTTCGACTTGCCTTCGAACCGCGGAAGAGTTCCCGGTTCGACCAGTTCGACGTCCACGCCCACGTTCAGCGAGCTCCGCAGGCGGTGCTCCACGACCTTCTTGATCACCATCAGTTCGGTGATCTTGTCGGAGAACGCCTCTTCGCTCACCTCCACCCGCACGAGCATGGAATCGAGCGCACCTTTGCGGTCGACGACGATCTGGAAGTGTCTGCCGACCTGGGGGATCTCGAGCAGCGCGTGCTCCACCTGCGACGGGAAGACGTTGATACCCCGGACGATCAGCATGTCGTCGACCCGTCCCCGGATGCGGTTGATACGTGGGTGGGTCCGGCCGCAGGCACAGGGGCTCTCCTCGATGGCGGTGAGGTCGCCGATACGGTACCTGACCATGGGCAGCGCCTCTTTCTGCAGCATGGTGATGGTCAGCTCGCCCTGTTCGCCGGGCGCGAGCACCTCGCCGGTCGCGGGATCCACGATCTCGACGAGCGCGAGGTCGCCCCATATGTGGACACCCTGCTGCTCGGCGCACTCGGTGAACATCGGCCCGGAGAGTTCGCTCGTCCCGTATATGTCGTATGCGCGGATCCCGAGCCAGTCCTCGATCCGGCTCCGCATCTGCTCCGACCAGGGCTCGGCGCCGAGAAAGCCGATCCGCAGCTCGGTATCGTTCTTGATCGAGACGCCCATCTTCTCCGCCACCTCTCCCATGTGGAGGAGGTAGGAGGGGGTGCAGGCGATCGCGGTGACGTGGAGATCCTGCATCAGTTCGATCTGCCGCTCGGTGTTCCCGACGCTCGTCGGAAGGACGGTTGCGCCGACACGCTCGGCGCCGTAGTGGGCGCCAAGGCCGCCGGTGAAGAGGCCGTAGCCGTAACTCACCTGGATGACGTCGCCCCGCCCAAGACCGCAGGAGGAGAAGCCCCGCGCCAGGGACTCGCTCCAGTTCTCGATATCCCGCTCCGTGTAGCCCACGACCGTCGGTTTCCCCGTCGTCCCGGAAGAGACGTGGTACCTGACCAGTTCATTCCGCTCGGCGGTGAAGATCCTGTCCGGGTAGCCGTCCCGGAGATCGCTCTTGTACATGAACGGGAGTTTCGCGACATCTTCGAGCGTCTTGATATCGTCGGGGTGAACCTGATGCTCCTTCATCCGGCGCCGGTAGAAGTCGTTGAAGCTGTAGAGCCGATATATCAGGGACTTGACGAGTTTGAACTGGAGACGCCGCATCTCGTCGAGCGGCATCTCCTCTGCCCGCGGGTTCCACGAGGCCATCAGATCGCTCCCCGCCGGTCGATGACCCGTTTCGCCTTCCCCTCGAACCGGGGGAGCGTTCCCGGCTCGACCAGGGTCACCGCGGTCCGAAGGCCGAGCACGTTGTGGAGTTCGCCGGAGATCTTCTTCTGCATACGGGTGAGGTCCTGCAGCTCGCCGGAGAACCCCGCCCTGCTCATCTCTACCTCGATAGTCATCTCATCCAGATGTTTGACGCGATCGATATATACCATGAACTGCTCCCCGACCTCCGGGAGGGCGCGCAGCACGTGCTCGATCTGGGACGGGAAGACGTTGATCCCCCGGATGACCAGCATATCGTCGCTCCGGCCGGTGATCCGTTCGATCTTCTGTCCGCGCCCGCAGGCGCATCCATCCTCCATCAGCCGGGTCACGTCGCCGGTGCGGTAGCGGATGAGCGGCAGGGCCTCCTTGACGAGCGGCGTGATGACGAGTTCGCCCCGTTCGCCGGGAGCGAGACGCTCGCCCGTCTTCGGGTCGATAATCTCCGCAAGATAGCAGTCGTGCCAGAGGTGGAGACCGTCCCTCTCCGGGCACTCGAACGCCACACCGGGGCCGTACATCTCCGAGAGCCCGTAACTGTCGTATGCCTTCACGCCGAGGCGCCGCTCGAGTTCTGCCCGCGTGTTCTCCGACCAGGGTTCGGCCCCGAATATCCCGGTCTTGAGGGAGTCCAGCGTCTTTCCCATCGATTCGGCCACCTCGGCGAGGTGGAGAGCGTAGCTCGGGGTGCAGTGGATCGCGGTCACCCCGAAGTCCTCGATCATCTCGATCTGGCGCCGGGTGTTTCCGGTCGCGCTCGGGAGCACGGTCGCCCCGATCTTCTCGGCTCCATAGTGGAACCCGAGCCCCCCGGTGAAGAGACCATAGTTGACCGCGTTCTGGAAGATGTCGTCTTCTCCAAGGCCGATCATCGTCAAATTCCGTGCGATCAATTCCGACCAGTTATCCAGATCCTGCCGGGTGTAGCCGACGACGGTCGGTTTCCCCGTCGTGCCGGAGGTGGTATGGATCCGGGCGATCTCTTTCATGGGAACCGCAAAGAGGCCGAACGGGTATCCGGCCTGGAGTTCCTTTTTGTAGGTGAAGGGGAGTTTCTCCACGTCGTCGAGCGTCCTGATATCGTCCGGCGAGATGCCCGCTTCTTTGAATTTTCTCTGGTACAGCCCTACTTTCTGTGCCTGGGCTAGCGACCATTTCAGCCGCTTCAGTTGCAGATCCGCGAGTTCGTCAGGCCGGATCGTCTCCATCTCTCTATTCCAGAACATATGTATCCCATCGGTTTTTTCGCCGGTTGGAGAGATCGTGCCTCATCCCGGCTATGCTGTCCGGTATCTGGTTGCGGTACTCTCCCGCACCGCCGGACATACTTTACCTTTATGTGGGCGCGCGGCGTGGAAAAGGTTTGTCAAAGCGTGGCATGGTATGCCGTGACAGTCCCCGGCCGGCTCCCCGTCCCGGAGCGTCTCCGGGCCAGCCCCGGATGACCCACGCCGGCCGGTCGATCTGCTCGCCTTCTCCTGGCACTGAGTACTCCCTTTATCCGGGAGATTCGATGCATTAATCACCAAAAACAGCCCAATGTTCATTTCCAGAGTGATCAGATGGCAGCGACGGAACCCTGGCTCCCCGTCTTCGGCTACGGGGGGCACATCAAGGCGACGACACAGGAACTCATCATCGCGCGCGGAAGCGACATCCGGCGTTACCCCATCCCGGCGGTGAAGCACCTCCTGATCGTCGGCGGGCATACCCTGCACACCTCGGCGGTGACGAATCTCCTCAAAGCCGGCGCTGCCATCACCATCTTCGACATCGACGGCACACCCGTCGGATACCTCTACCCTTACGGTTACCGGCCGGACGAGGCGGTGCGCCTCGCCCAGGAGCGGGCCGGCCCCCACCGGTTCGCTCAGCCGCTCGCCCGGGCAGCCCTTCAGGCGAGGCTTCTCCTCCTTGAGGAACTCTACGATCAGACCGGGCACGATATCTTCTACGCCGGGGAGCTCGATTTCCTCCACCAGGCCCGGGAGGAACTCTCGGTCTCGGTCACGATGGAGAATCTGCGGCGTCTCTCCCGCCTGACCGCCGATATGTACTACGAGATCCTCTCCCGCACGCTCCCGCCGGAACTCGGGTTCCGCCGCAGGACGGGCCGCCCTTACCTCGACCCCGTCAATGCAATGTTTGCGCTCGGGTATGCGATGCTGTACGGCAACTGTTGCGTCTCAGTGGTCGGTGCCCACCTCGATCCCGACCTCGGCATGCTCCATGAAGGGGCGGGGAGTTTTGTCCACGACCTCATCGAACCCCAGAAACCTTCGATGGTGGATCGTGCCGTCATCAGGTTTGCCCGCGAAGAGATCTCAAGCGGGGATTACGAGTGCGGTGAAAAGAGATGCTACCTCGGCGGGGATCTCTCGGCCCGGCTGACCGCGGCGCTCCGCGACTCCATCGACCAGGCCCGTATCGATGCGCAGATACGCATCGCGCGGGACGCGCTCCTTGCGAACGCCGAGTTTCATGTGTTGTACTGGTAACTGCCCCGCTGGATGGTGAACTCGGGGTAGGCGGCATGAGGGATCTCCTGCTGGACGATCTCCCTGATGACGACCCGTGGGCACCCGTACAGCATGGAGACGAACTTGTCGAGAATGACCGGGTCGGCGGTTGCGGTGATGAGCACCTGCCCGTCGGGGAGATTCATCGCCTCGCCGCCGACGCCGAGGTTGGTGGCGATCCTCTTGATGCACGCGCGGAACCCGACGCCCTGCACCCTCCCCGAGACCCGGACCTCGATCGTCTTCACAGCCAGTGCTCCTGGATGATCCGCATGGACATATCCAGTTCATCGTATACTTCATCCCGGATCGCCGAGTCGCGGATGTTGAGCGCCTCGCTCACGGCCAGATCAAGGATCTCCCTCGTGCGGTCTTCGTAACGCTCCGCATAGATCCTGCACGCTATATCGCCGAGCACGAACGCCCGCCGCGAGAGCGGCCTGATGATCCGGGCCTCCTCGAGCGCACAGAGCAGCATCCTGTCCGCAACCTCCTGCTGCCCTGCGTTCCTGGAGATAAGGTAGAGTTCGGTGTAGTAGGTCGCCCGCTTCGCCCTGTCGGGCGCCGCACGTATCGCCCGATCGAGTGTGACCATGTCCTTTGTGGTGTAATCGCCGTTCCGGATCTTGTTCCGGCAGTCCAGGATCCTGGCATACACGGTGTTCTTCCATGTCGGAGGCATGTTCTGCTCGAGCTGGACCGTCAGGTTGTACCGGATCCTGTCGTCATCGATTGCGGAGACGATACCGGCGGCGCGCTCCCGTGCAGCCGGCTTCCCGCTCGCCCGGTAGTACGAGAAGAGCATCTGGGCCATCCGCTGCTGCGCCATGGCGGTGATGAACGGGATCTGAATGTGACCGGCGGTCTGCTCCATGCCGTTCAACAGTTCATCGATCTCCTCTTCGTCACCGTAAGACTCGGCGAACTGCGCCACATCAAAGAGCATCGAGAGCCGGACGTAGGGAGAGGGGATGTTCACGACGGTGTGGCACATCGATGAGAGGATATCTTTTCTCTGCGCAGGTTCGCTGACCATGTCGAAGACCGCCGCAAGCGCGTCCACGTACTCGACCGGATCCTCGATCTTGCCGACCTGTCCCATCGCCCACTCGACGTCATTCTCGTGCCGGTTTACTGCACTGAGGTTTCTTGCGGCGTAGACCAGATTCTTCCTGACGAACGCCTCCCGCTCGCCCCCTGCGGCGTCAAGCGTCTTCTGCGCCTCGAGAAGGTAGTCTCTGGCCGCATCGTGATCGATCCCGGCCATGAGTCCGGCGAGGTCGGCGAGCATGATCGCGCGGACGGACGGATCGGAGAGGTCGCCGATGGTCTCGTGGAGCCTCCGGATGATCGTCTCGGCCCGCTCGACGTTATCGAGGGCCGAGTAGGCGCTCACGATCCGGTACATCCCGGTGTAGCGCGCATAGACATCGCTGGTGTGTTCGAGGAGCCGATACATCAGTTCGAGCACCGGCTGTGCTGCCGCCCCTCCTTTGATCCCTTCGAGCAGGTATGCCGTCACCTCATACGGATCGGCTGAGTCGAACTCTTTCGTGTAGTCGGTGAAGAACGTGAGAATCCGCTGGATCATGGCGGTGCGTTCGTATTCGCCGTCGATCTCCAGGGAGAAGAGCGACATGGGCGCCACAAAGATCGGGCTCGCGTAGACCTGCGCGTACTCGAGCATGATATCGACGTAACTCGCTATCTTGATCGATATCTCCTCGCGCGGGGTGCTGGTCTTGAGGAGATCGAGCGCGATCTCGAACGACTCCATCATGCCGTCGAAGATCTGCGCCTCCCCCCGGGAGAGGTGGTCCGCCACCTGCAGGCTCCCGACCCGGACGTAGCCTTCCACGAGGGGATCGGCCAGTTGCCGCTGCAGGGACGGGTCGACGATCTGGGAGAGGATCTGGCCCGCCTCGTCCAGCGCCTGGAGCGAGAGTTGTTCGATCCCGTACATGATCAGGCCGTGGACGACCTTGCCCATCGCAAAGA
>JAQVVW010000335.1 GCA_028698765.1 Methanoculleus sp.
CTCACGGTCGGTTGCCGCTTCCCCGAACGCCCATCCGTTTCTGCCGTTGTAGCCCTCGATCCACCACCCGTCCAGGATGGAGAGGTTCAACACCCCGTTGAGCGACGCCTTCATCCCGCTCGTTCCGCTCGCCTCCATCGGGGGCAGGGGGTTGTTCAGCCAGACGTCGACGCCGTGCACCAGGTACTGCGCCACCTGGTCGTTGTAGTCCTCAACGAACGCGATACGTCCCCCGAATTCGGGCTGCTGCGCGTAACGGTAGATCTTCTGGAGCACGCGCTTGCCATCGTTGTCGTTCGGGTGGGCCTTGCCGGCGAAGACGATCTGGACGGGGCGCCAGGGGTTGTTCAGGATGCGTTTCAACCGTTCCGGGTCTTCGAAGATGAGGTGTGCCCGCTTGTAGGTCGAGAACCGCCGGGCAAACCCGATCGTCAGGGCGGAGGGGTTGAGGAACCCGCCTCCGGCTGCCGGGTTCGGCGCCCCGCCGGAGCGCGCCGCCCATCGGAGCCGTTCGCGCTCCCGGAGCCGGTTGATGAGTTTCGCCTTCAGCCGGAGATGCAGTTCCCAGAGTTCGGCGTCCGGGATCTCGTCGACGAGTTCCCATATCGCCGGGTCGTCGTGCTCCGCAAGCCAGTCGGGAGACGTCGGCCCGATATGCCGGTCGTAGAGCGCCTTCATCCGGGGGTTCAGCCAGGTCGGCACGTGGACGCCGTTCGTGACGTAGTCGATGGGCGCCGCCGCTTCCTCGGGCCCGGGCCAGAGGCATCGCCACATATCGGAGGCGACGGCCCCGTTTGCGCGCGAGACGCCGTTATGGTGTGCCGAAGCGCGCAGGGCGAACGCGGTCATGTTGAACCCCGAGGCGGGGCTCTCCGGGTGGACGCCGAGCTGCAGGAACCGGATCCGGTCGATGCCGAGCGCCGGGTAATACGTCCTGAAATAACGGTCGATGAGGTCGACGGAGAAGACGTCATGGCCTGCCGGGACGGGCGTATGCGTGGTGAAGATCGATGTCGCCCGCACCTCGTCAAGCGCCTCCTCAAACTCCATCCCCCGCTCGACCCGCTCCCGGATCCGTTCGAGCAGCGCGAACGCCGGGTGGCCTTCGTTCAGGTGCACCGCCGCGTACTCGATGCCGAGGGCGTGGAGCACCTTTCTCCCGCCGATGCCGAGGACGATCTCCTGGCGGAGGCGCTGCTCTCGGTCGCCGGCATACAGGCGGGACGATATACCCCGATTCCGAGGATCGTTGCAGGGGATATCCGTATCCAGGAGGTAGAGCGGGATCCTGCCGACCTGCACCTTTCGGACGGCGACGTAGATGGGCGGGTCGATGTGGGGAACCCTGACCACCAGGTCTTCGCCGTCGGCATCGAGCACGGGGACGACGGGCGCCGCATCGCGGTCGAAGGGTTCGGTGACGTCCTCCTGCCAGCCGTCGGAGTTGACCTGCTGGTGCAGGTAGCCCTGCGAGTAGAGGAACCCGACGGCGACCATCGGGAATCCGAGATCGCTTGCCTCCTTCAGGTGGTCTCCGGCGAGGAACCCGAGCCCTCCCGCGTAGATCGGAAGCGAGTGGTGGAGCCCGTACTCCGCCGAGAAGTAGGCGACGGGAAGCGGGGACCGGTCGCCGTACTCCTCGGAGAACCAGGTCCCGACGGCGCTCATGTACTTCCTGAACCGGCGCATGACGATCTCGTAGCGGTGGCAGTAGGCGGGGTCCGCCGCCGCCCGGTTCAGGAACTCGACCGGGATCTCCCGGAGCATCCTGACCGGGTTGTGGACGCTTGCTTTCCACGCCTGGTTGTTCAGTTGCTTGAAGAGTGTCCGGGCTTCCGCGTTCCAGCTCCACCAGAGGTTGTATGCGAGGTCGACGAGTCCGGAGAGCCGCTCCGGGACGTGATCGAACTGATCGTGTATGGAGTATTCCATGAATTCTGCCCCCTTTTGGTTGGTGTACTGTCCCTGTTTATTATTATATATGTTTTCATATTTCCTCAAATTGTTGCGGAAATAAAAAATAAAAGTTAATATAGTGCTTGTTGAGAGGTGTCAAGGTCTTGGGCGGGTGCCCCCGGTAAATGGTGTGGCAGGAGAGGGACTGGAGGTTCAAGGGGTTGCTCGGCTACTTCCTGCTGTGATCCTGCCACGGGGCGGTAGGGTGACGGTGTAGGGCGTGTAGCCAGGAAACGATGACAAAGCCCGATGCGCTGGATTTCGGGGCTGTGCGCCTTCGCACCTTCGGCCAGTCGCCAATCCTGGACCTTCGGTCATCTCCTGCTCCGGTTCTAACGAACCATCGCAATCGCCACGCACTGCCCCCGCCCCTGCAGGAAGGGGGAGGAGGCCGGAGGCCGGGCGGGGTGGGGGTCACAGGTTAGCCTTACGAGGTAGAGACAGCCCCTCCCCCAATGGCGATACCCAGTGGAAATCCGTGCACACTATATGCAACAGGTAAGAGCGAAGCCACCTGGTGCATCTATATGCGCTCGAAATCGATTTTCCGAACCCCAACGCCCCCTTCACCCCCTTCCGTAGATCCCCGTCACCTCGGTGAACTCCCGGAGGACATCCTCCCCCGCCTGCTCCGGCCGGAGCCGCCACGCCCAGTTCCCCTCCGTCGTGCCCGGCCGG
>JAQVVW010000336.1 GCA_028698765.1 Methanoculleus sp.
CTTGGTAACCAGTGCGGCAGCGGCATCGCTCCCGACTCTCTCAGCACCATTCTTCTTTGCGATACGTACAACCGCAGCAATAGGTAGATCTGCCATAATCTCATTCCACCTCTAAAAAGAGGTGTCTTAGTTAATATTTAAACGTTTCGGGATTATCTCGGAAATTTGCGTTTCTCCTTCCCATTGAGGGTGTGTCTGGACAGAGCACCCCGATAATCGGCAGGTAACGGTCCCGATTCTAAAAACAAATTTGGGGGCCCCGATTGGAAATCCGAGTCATGATCTTGGACTATCTGATTGCGCCAGAGATTTCGCCAGAATTATCGCATTGGTATAATCTGCAGAGGCGCGCGACGTATCTACGAAAATTCTATCGATATTTACCACCGGAGCACCATGCCCCGCCCCGGCTCCGAGGAACGTGAGTGTGCGAAAGATCAGGTTCCCGGAGATCCCGTCGGGGGCCACGACCATCCCGTACCTTCCTACCGCCTCCTCGATCAGGATCTCGGTGTGCTCCGCCCCGGTCAGGCGTGCAACGAGCTCGGCATCCGCCATCGTCCGGTCGACGGTCGGGTGTCGCCCGAGATCCCCGAGCCGTCCTCCCGAGAGGATCGCCACACCCTCCGGGAGCCCGAAGCTCCGGGCGATATCCCGGCCGGTTCGGGCGAACCGCACCTTCTCCTCGACCGTCCAGCCCTCATCGACCCCGACCGGGGCGAGGAGGAAGAGGTGCCCGTCGGCGGTCTCGAGGAGGGCAATCCGCTCCAGGTGATCGACACCTGCAGCCTGTTTGAGCGCCTTCAGCGTCGAAGAGGCGGGGAGAGTGCCCCTGACGGCGGCATCGATCCTGCCGGCATAGAGCGCTTCGATGAGGGCGATCTGCGGCTCCGCGGACTCGACGACCGTAACTGCATCAGGAAACGAACCGGCGGTTCCCGGCGGGGAAAAAAGGATAAGATCGACCTCCCGGCCAACCGCCCGGGCGGTCGAGAGGATCTTCGCGTCGGGGGACGCCGCACCAAGCCCGACCGTTACCGGCATGCCCCTCCGTCCGAAAAGATCCCCATGATGCCGTTCTGATCGAGATCGAAGACCTGCGTCTCCCGGCCCAGGTACCTGACGGAGAGCCTCCCGGTCCCATCCACCTCCCCGATGGCGGCGGCGGTGATCCCGACGTCGACAAACCGGCGGCAGACCTCCTCCACGTTCTCCGGCCTGACGGTCAGGATGAACCCCATGCCGGGATACATGCGCACCCACTGTTCGAAGGGGAGACCGAGGGCGGAGAGGTCCGGCCGGGGTATCGCCTCGAGGTCGATCACCGCACCCTTCCCGCTCACCTCAAGGAGCATGCCGAGGGTTCCGATAACGCCCGGGTTGCTGATGTCCTTACCGGCCGTCACCAGGCGCTCTTTTCCCAGATCCTCCATCACCCGGATCTGGGCCCGCACCGTCTCCGCCGACTTCATCGTGACCGAGTCCCAGTTGAAGCTGCATGACGGGTGCACCCGGCCGTCGAGGTCAATCGCCGCGACGACCACGTTCCCTTCCTCTGCCGTGTTCGAGAAGATGAGCTGGTCTATCCTGGCCGTCCCGAGGATCGCCACGTCCACAACGCTGTAGGGCGTCTCCGGGTGGAGGTGTCCCCCCACGATCGGGACGCCGAACTGTGCGGACGCCGTGACCATGCCCCGGGTCACCTCGTCGCGGATCCGGTCGTTCGTGGAAGAAAGGACATCGACCATCGCAACCGGCCTTCCGCCCATGGCGGCGATGTCGTGGACATTCACGAGCACGGCGCAGTACCCCGCCCAGAACGGGTCCGCCTCCATCAACCTGCTCCAGATACCGTCCGCCGCAAGAAGCAGCGCGTCCTCTGCGTTATGCCGGATGACCGCGGCATCCTCACCGAACGAAGCGATAACGTCGGGGCTCTCTATCCGGAGAGACCGGATCATATCCCCGATCTCCCTCTTTCGGGTGACGCCTTCGTATTCCCTGACGGCCCGTGCTACCGTATCGGTGGAGCAATCCTTCACCACAAGAACACCAACACTCCAGGTTTCTTTATGGTATTCTGCCTCATCAAAGATAATGTATTTGATTCACCGGTATTATGCACTCCGTTCCCGGAACCGATCGGGGAGGGGACGGCCGGCAGGTATCCGGCCGGGATGACACGGCTCCCCTGCAGCGCGCCCTCCGGATCCTTCTGCACCCGCACCGGGGTGGCATTTTTGATGCCCCGCGTCGAATAGTCTGGTATGGACTGGGTGGAGAAGTACAGGCCGCAGCATCTTCAGGACGTCGTGGGGAACTCCGGCGCCGTCAGGCAGATATACGAGTGGGCGCGGGACTGGTCGCGGCAGAAGAAACCGCTCATCCTGTACGGAAAACCCGGCACCGGCAAGACCTCGAGCGCGCATGCCCTCGCGAACGATATGAACTGGGAGGTCGTGGAACTGAACGCCTCCGACCAGCGGACGAAAGCGGCCCTCGATAAGGTGGCGGGCTCGGGTTCCACCACGGCGAGCCTCTCCGGCGCGAGCCGCAAACTCATCCTGCTGGATGAGGCCGACAACCTGCACGGGCAGGCCGACCGAGGCGGGGCGAAGGCGATCGTGGAGATCA
>JAQVVW010000337.1 GCA_028698765.1 Methanoculleus sp.
GGAGACCTCTCTGCTGCTTGGAATGAGCGAAGAGGCGGTCGGACCGCTGACGAACCGGGTTGTCGCGACTGTATCGGCGGATATCACGCGTGAAAAGACCGGTGCCGGCGAATCCGCACTCGGCAACCTTGTCGCCGACGGCCAGCGGGCAGCGATGAACGCCGATATCGCGTTCATCACCACCGGCTCGCTCCGGGCGGAGATAGCGGAGGGGAGCGTCACCTGGGGCGACCTTTATGCGGTGCAGCCGTTCTCTTCGACCGTGCTCTCGATGACCATGACGGGAGACCAGATCAGGGGCTTCCTGGAACGGCAGTGGGAGACCCCGTTGCCGCCCCACAACCTCGCTGCCTCCGGGCTTATCTACACGTTCGACGATGAAAAGCCCGCGGGCAGCAGAGTTACCGACGTCCGGGTAGGTGGCGTTCCACTGGACCCGAACGCGGAGTACACGGCGGCAATGGTCGATTTCCTCGCGACCGGCGGCGACGGGTATACCGCGTTCACGGAAGGGACGAATGCGGTCAGCGGCCCGTCCGACGTCGATGCGCTCGTTGCGCATATGGAAGCCCTCCCGGAGCCGGTGGACGTGAAGGCGGAGGCGAGGATTACAAAGGTTGCGGGAATCTCCCGGCAACAACGTTCATAACCCGGCACGATCGATAGGCGCCGCCGTTCGGAGTTGTCATCATGAAAATACTTGGAATCAACGGGAGCCCCCGGGGCGAAAGAAGCGCCACGTTGCGGCTCATCGCCGCGGCCCTCGAAGGTGCGAAGGAGGGATGGGCAGAGATCGATCTCGTGAACCTCATAGACCTCGATATCAAATTTCGGAACGCCTGCAGCGCCTGTTTCCAGGAGGGCAGGTGCGCTGAAGAGGACGATTTTCCGGGGCTGTACGAGAGGATCAAGGCTGCCGATGGGCTTGTGCTCGGGTCGCCCGTGTATGTCGACCAGGTCACCGGCCAGATGAAACTGCTCATCGACCGTATGGCCGATGGGATCCAGTGTCAGGCCTTCTCGGGGAAGTATGGATGCTCGGTCTCCACCTCGGGCGACCATGCCGAGCAGGAGGTCGTTAGGTACCTGAACCACTTCCTCCAGATGCTCGGTGCGACGCCGGTCGGCAGCGTGGGGGTCGCGACGGGGAAGGACCAAAATACCCTGGCCCGGGCAGAAGAGGAGGCGCGCGAACTCGGCAAGACGCTCGCCGAAGCGATCCGGACGCAACGGCAGTACCCGGAGATCGAAGCGTTCCACAAGCGGTTCCAGAAAAAGTTCGAAGCGGTCATCACCGGGGAAAAACCCGTATGGCTGGGTGATTACGAGCGCTGGGTCGACCAGGCATGGATCTGGTGAACCCGCAATCGCTCTGAACGCCGTGCATCACCCGGATCAGCCCGGGTGGTTCGGCAACCGCCCCCCCTACTCCGCCGTTCCCAGGGGCATCCCGACCACGCCGTTCACCGGGAGAGAGAACGTGACGGCCCGGGCATCGGTCTGGGGCCCCGCTTCGGCGACGATCGCCTCCATGATGCCGCATCTCGACTCGCTCTTCGTGACGATCAGGATCAGGTCCTTCTCGGGCAGGATGGCCACGCCGAAGAACTTCTCCATCTCCTTTGAACCGGTGCCCCGCGCGTGGATGACGGTCCCCCCCGTTGCCCCCGTCCTCTTGGCCGTCTCCATCACGACATCGGCAAACCCCCGGTTTGCAATAACCACGATCAGATCGTGCTCTCCTCTCTCTTCCATATGTTGTTCTCCCCTCCCTATTTCCGATATGCCGAGCAGGTCTTTCACTGCCGGAGCTCCGCAGACGCTGTGGACGGGCAGCGTAAAAGCGATGCCGCGATTGGGTTTATCCGGGCCCACCACCTCACCGACCCGCTTGAGCAGGACGTTTGATGCTTCCGACGACATCGTGCTGAAGAGAAGCATCTTCTCCGTCTCTCCGAGCCCCAGGAAACCCAGGATCTGAGAGTTTGCCGTGCCTCTCCCGAGGGTCAGCAGGTTGAACGTCACACCCTCGCTGGTAAACAGGTCCATGACTCGTTTATCCTGCCCGCGGTCGAATATCGTGACCATCAAGACGGGCGGTGCGCCGGAGGATGTCTCGTGTAGCATTCTCATTCCTCGTTACAGATCAATAATCTCGACATTCTCATTCTCAAAGGTTTCCCTCTTGGCCCGCTTCCTCTCCTCGGCTTCTGCCCTCCGCATCTTGATCTGGTAGACCAGTCCTACGACCTGCACGGTTATCAGCGGCATCATGGCCACCATCCCGATGATACCGAACGCATCCAGCAGCAGGGGGCCGCCCACGGCATCGGTGGCGCCGAGGGCGAACGGGAGCAGGAATGCCGCCGCCATGGTGCCCGCGGCCACACCGCCGGAGTCGAACGCGACCGCGGTGAAGATCTCGGGCACGACAAACGTCAGCAGGAGGGCGACGGCGTAGCCCGGCAGGAGGAAGTACCAGATGTCGATACTCGTAAGAACCCGGATCATGGCAAGGACAAGGGCAATCCCGACGCCGATCGAGAGGGCCAGCATCATGACCCGTCGTGAGATGGCGCCGTTCGTGATATCCTCGATCTGCTTGTTGAGGATATG
>JAQVVW010000338.1 GCA_028698765.1 Methanoculleus sp.
CCGCCCGGTTTGCCGGAGAGGAGGAGGTGGCGGCACGCGGCGTCCACAGCGCCGTCGGGAAACCGGAGTTCCTCGTGCATGTACATCTTCGCAAGGGCGGCCGCGTAGGCACTCTCCGAGTAGGTGCCGTCGGCGAGCATCCCGGCCATAAGAAGCATCATCTGGGTGTCGTCGGTGAACTGTCCGGGTTTCAGCCCGGCGTTCGGGTGTCCCCGCCAGGCACGGCGGTAGCCCTCGTGGAGGCGCTGGAAGTCGGGCGGCGTACTCTCCCGCGCCATGCCGAGCGCGTCCCCGATGGCGGCCCCGAGGAGGCAGCCCTTGAACTGGTCGAGCATTTACGTAGTATCTACGTAAGGTTGGTCTTAAGGGTTGTTGTTCGACGCGCGGGGAGAACGGGGGCGGGCCGGGTTTATCTCCGGCCCTCCGTTTTATGCCCATCCAGACTGCGCATCACGATGCCCATAATCAGGCAGATGACCGCTGTACCGAAGAGAACCTCCAGGTACAGCCCGGCCTGCAACCCTAAAGAGAAGAACCCCTCATACCCGGGCACCCCGGCGGTTCCGATCGCCTCTGCAAGAGCATCGAAGAGTATGCCGAGGAAGGGCAATTTTTCCGCGAAGACTGGCGGTGCGGAGCCGGGTAGTTTATCGGGACCCACGAGTTGGGCAATCAGGAACGGCACCTGGAGCAGCGATCCGGCTGCAGCACATAGTCTTCTGCCGTTCATAGCAACGTTTCCGAACAGAAAATACGCTGTCGCCACGGCAGATGCCGAGACCGTAACCATCGAGAGCAGGATTATCCCGGATACCAGCGGGGCGGCGGGAGCGCCTGCGTAAACCGTGGCGATCGTGCCGGACGCCACCGCCACGATCCCTATCCCGAGCGAAACCGCCGGGCGCCGCTTTTCCTGTCCCAGCTTCCCGACCAGGGTTATGAGAGCGAACGGCCACGCGAGGACGAAGGCGACGGCCGGAAAGATGAGCAGACTCACGGCGCGTCCTTCCCGCGGGACCTCCGGACGAGGAAGTACCCAACCGCGAGCGCGATCACGGCCCCGAGAGCACACCCGAGGAGCACGGGGTTGTAGAAGATGGTGGACGCACTTTCGGAACCGTGATACGTCGTCGTATCTGCGGGATCCGCAAGGACGGTTTGCCGGGCATTCTCCAGATCGGCTGCCGATGCCCCACCGCTTGTCGGGTCGGCCTGCACGTCTCCACCCGGGGCCGTGGCTGCATGCGCAATACCGCTGCCGGCCAGGATGAAGAGCAGCAGAGCGATGCTGATCAACCCTCTCCGGCCGGTATTATTCATGAATCGTCTTTCGTTCATCGATCTTCTCACCTGCCGGCGCGTCCCGGGATACCGATCCCGGTATTCACGGTGGAGACGTCGACGCTCTCCTATAAACCTTTTCTGTGCCGCGCGGCTACACGTCGAGCCCGCCCGATCAATCTCCGACCCAAACCCAGCCGTAATGCGCCGGGAACCCGGGCCGCGGCGGGAGGCGGAAGGAGTCCCCGCCCCGGCAGAGCCGCGGCCGTTCCGGTCATCACTCGACGATCGATGAGGCGACCTTCGTTATCTCATCCTCAGGGAGGTTCCCCGTCATGCAGAAGGCAGCGTCGTTCCACTCCCACCGGAACAGCCAGAGAGAGTCCTCCGAGCGGTCGTCGTTCTCGTAAACCAATCGGCCCAGGATGCCGTTACCCTGGACGATCCACTCTTTGCTCCCGGCGACCGCCGGACCGGGGCAGGTGGTGTCAGGAGAGGAGAGCCTCGTTACCCGGAGATCGCCGGCGGTGCCGGTGTAGGTAAGCGTGATGCTGCCGTCGGTGGAGCGGACGGCGTTTCCGAAGGCGTAATCGTCCGGGAGGTAGGACGGTTCGGGGATATCGGGGCCGAAGACCTCGCGGGCCTCGGCGAGCGTGCCCGCGTGTTCCGGTACGGTCTCCTTGGTGCCGGTGCAGCCGGCAGCGGTAAGGAGGCAGCAGAGCAGGAGAAGGGCAGGGAGAATATTCTTCATGATGGTTCCTCGGGATATCCGGTGCGGAAGAGAGCCGCGCTCCCTTGCGGGGGGTCGGCTCCGGCATCCACACCGGGAGACTTTCTCCCCGGCCCTTATACCTTTTCTGTGCCGGGAAGCTACACGTCGGGTCGCCCGGCAAGGTGTGTCGGCGCACCTGTGCCGCTAAGCCTTCAGCGTCCTCATAACGTCAATCAGGCTCACTGAAGGATTAATGAGCCTGCTCAGGCCGCATGCCGATATGACGTCCCGCTCGTCGTAAATGGCGTGCACGATCTTCTGCTCTCCGCCGACCTCGACAGTCCCGGCCTGGTCGATGACGAGCGACGTCGAGCCGCACCGGACCGTCCCGAGGATCACGTCGGTGCCGACCGTGAACGCGGCGGAACTCCCGGGCTCCCCGGCGACCGTCCCCTCAAAGCGCCATGTAGAAGGAAGGGCGACGGCGAACGTGCCCGACTCGTTCTTGACGAACGCCCGGGCGTCTTCCGCAACGGGGCCCGGCACCGGTTCGAGGTCGAGCACGAACTCCCGGCCGGGGAGGCGGAGCGTCACCGGGCCCCCCAAACCCGCGAGATCGGA
>JAQVVW010000339.1 GCA_028698765.1 Methanoculleus sp.
CATGTCGCGGTAGTTGAGCTCCCCAAGGAGGGTGTCGGCCACCCAGGTGGCGGCGAGGACCGGGTCGATGTGAGCGACCTCTTCATAGAAGTCGGCAAGTTTCGGGTCGCCGGTCAGGGTCCGGGCGTGGTTGAGCGATATGCCGTACTGCGCCATGAACCGGTTCTTCCGGGCGACGGGCAGTTCGGGGAGGTCAATCTTCGCGACCCAGTCCGCGACCCGGAGCGGCCGGAGATCGGGCTCCGGGAAGTAGCGGTAGTCGTGCTCCTCCTCCTTGCTGCGGGCGGAGGTGGTGATCCCGCGCCCTTCCATGAAGTGCCGGGTCTCTCTCGTCACCTTCTGTCCACGCCGGAGCAGGTTCTTCTGCCGGGTCACCTCGAAGGTGAGGGCCTTCTCGACACCCTTGTAGGAGGAGATGTTCTTGACCTCGACCCGTTCGGAGCCCTCGAGCGATATGTTCGCGTCCACACGGAGGGACCCCTCCCGGTCGCCGTCGAAGACGCCGAGGTACTCGAGGATCGTCCGGAGTTTGTTGAGGAACCGGCGGGCCTCCTGCGGGGACCGCATGTCCGGTTCGGTGACGATCTCAAGGAGAGGTATCCCCGACCGGTTATAGTCGACGAGCGAGTACTTCGAGCCGCCGGCGACGTGGACGAGCCTTCCCGGGTCCTCCTCAAGGTGCACCCGGGTGATCCGGACGAGCTTCTCGTGCCCCTCGTCGTCCTCGATCTCGACGGTCCCCTCGACCGCGAGCGGTTTGTCGTACTGGGTGATCTGGTAGGCCTTCGGGAGGTCGGGGTAGAAGTAGTTCTTCCGGGCGAACTCGGACTCTTCCGGAACCCTCATATCGAGGGCTTTTGCAACCCGGAGGCCGTACTCGACCGCCTTTCTGTTCAGGCGCGGAAGCGCCCCGGGCAGGCCGAGGCAGACCGGACAGCAGTGGGTGTTGGGCTCGTCGTCCCGGTAGTCTGTCGAGCACCCGCAGAAGAGCTTTGTAGCGGTCGCGAGCTGGACGTGGATCTCAAGCCCCACAATCGTCTTCATGCCTTCACCTCCTGTTCATAGGCAAACGCAGCATCGACGACGCGCTCGTCCTCAAACTGTCTTCCCATCAGCTGGAGGCCCACGGGGAGGCCGTCCACCCTGCCGCACGGGACGGATATCGACGGGATCCCGGCAAGGTTTGCCGGCACCGTAAGGATGTCGGAGAGATACATCGAGAGCGGGTCGGTCTTCTCGCCGAGGCGGAATGCGACCGTCGGCATCGTCGGGCCGGCGATGATGTCGACCTCGCGGAACGCCCGCTCGAAGTCCTGCTGGATGTTCCTGCGGGCCACCTGCGCCTTCGCGTAGTATCTGCCTGCGTAGCCCGCCGAGAGAGCGAAGGTGCCGAGCATGATCCGGCGCCGGACCTCAGGCCCGAACATCTCCTGCCGGAGGTCCTGGTATGCTTCGTGCCAGGACTTCCTCGTGTCGACCGCCGGGCCGTAGCGGACACCGTCGAACCGGGCGAGGTTCGAGGAGGCTTCGCTCGTGCAGATGACGTAGTAGGCGGCAAGGGCGTAGCGCATACCGGGGATGCTCACGGGGACCGTGGTTGCGCCGAGCTCTTCGAGGACGCCGATGGCGTTTCGGACCGTCTCCGCGACGCGGGGGTCGACACCCTCGCCGAAGTACTCCTCCGGCACCCCGACCCGCAGGCCGGCGATATCGGCAGAGGGCCGGTGGTCGTAGGGCTGATCGAGCATCGTCGAGTCGCGGGGGTCGTACTTCGCGATCACCGACATCAGCCTCGATACGTCCTCCACCGTCCGCGCCATCGGCCCGATCTGCTCGAGAGAGTTTGCGTAAGCGATGAGGCCGTAACGTGAGACCCGGCCGTAGGTGGGCTTGAGCCCCACGATCCCCGAGAACGCTGCCGGGCACCGGATCGAGCCGCCGGTATCGGTGCCGAGCGCCATCGGTACGAGGCCCGCGGCGATGGCGGCCGCGCTCCCACCGGACGATCCGCCGGGCACCCTTGATGGGTCCACCGGGTTCCTGGTGGGGCCGAACGCGCTCGTCTCGGTCGTGGTGCCCATGCCGAACTCGTCCATGTTGGTCTTGCCGACGATCGCGGCCCCCGCCTGCCTGAGGAGTCCTACGACGTGGGCGTCGTACGGCGGGACGTAGCCCTCGAGGATCTTCGATCCGCAGGTGGTCTGTATGCCCGCGGTGGATATGTTGTCCTTGACCGCGACGGCGACGCCGGCGAGCGCCCCGTCGGAAAACGGCGCTTCTTTACAGGTGGTGATAAATGCGTTGCACCGGTCGTCAGGCGAGAAGTGCAGGGTTCCCGCCACTCACATCACCCTCGGCGCCTTGATGAACCCGTTCTCGGTTGACCCCGCGTTTCCGATGGCCGCCTCCTGCGTGAGGCAGGGCCGGGGCTCGTCCTCCCGGAAGACGTTCGTGATCCCGACGACCGGGGCGCTCTCGCCCTCCACGGCGTCGAGAACCTCGAAGTAGTCGAGGATTGCGTTGAACTGGGTGGTGAACTCCGGGACCTCGTCTTTTGATATGCCGATATCCGCAAGTTCTGCTATACGTTCAATATCGCTCTCA
>JAQVVW010000340.1 GCA_028698765.1 Methanoculleus sp.
GAGCATCGCATCCAGGATAACCATCGCGAGCATGCACTCCGCGACCGGGACGATCCGCGGCGCGATGCAGGGGTCGTGCCGTCCTTCGACCGTAATCTCCCGTCCCTTCCCGGCGATATCGACGGTCCGTTGCGCCTTGCGTATCGAGGGCGTCGGCTTGACGGCGAGCCGGACGACGATATCCTGCCCGGTGCTGATCCCGCCGAGGACGCCGCCCGCACGGTTGCTTCCAAACCCGGCCTCATCGATCGGATCGTTCATCTCGCTTCCAAGCAACCGGGCGGCGCCGAACCCCTCGCCGAGCTCGATGCCTTTCACCGCACCGATCCCCATCATCGCCCCGGCGATCGCGGCGTCGAGCTTCCCGAAGACCGGGTCGCCGAGCCCCGCCGGGCACCCGGACGCCGTCACCTCGACGATCCCGCCCACGGAGTCGCCCGCATCCCGGGCGGCCCGGATCTCCTCTTCCATCGCTGCCGGTTCCCTCGCACCGTGCACCTCGACGACCCTCCCCCGGATCACGATGTCGCAGGGTTCGAGGCAGCGTACCGCCACCGCTCCGGCGGCGACCCGGGCGAGGGTCTCCCGGCCCGAACTCCTCCCGCCGCCGCGGTGGTCGCGGAGCCCATACTTCGCCTGCCAGGTGTAGTCCGCGTGCCCCGGCCGGAATACGTCCCGGAGCGCGTCGTAGTCCTTCGACCGGACGTCCCGGTTCCAGACGAGGAGCGCGATTGGGGCGCCGGTCGTTCGCCCCTCAAAGACCCCCGAGAGGATCTCCACCCGGTCGGACTCCTGCCTCCCGGACTCAAGCGCGCTCTTTCCCGGCCGCCTCCGGTCGAGGTAGGGCTGGATATCCGCCTCCGTGAGGGGGATGCCGGGCGGGCAGCCGTCGATGACCGCGCCCACTGCCAGCCCGTGGCTCTCGCCGAACGTCGTGCACCTGAAGTTTCTCCCGAACGTGTTCATGAAAGCATCTCCTTTACGAGGGCGGGTGAGACGCGAATCCCGGTGATAAGCCGGAACTGCTCCGCCGCCTGATGGACGAACATCTCCGTGCCGGGTATCGTCTCGCACCCGGCCGCTCTCGCCGCCCGGAGAAGCGGCGTCTCCGGCGGCGTGTAGACGAGGTCGAAGACGGTCATCTTCCGCTCGAGGTCGCAGGGAGCGAGCAGGGACCGGGCGTCGGGCTCCATCCCGACCGGGGTCGCGTGTACCACTACATCGGTGTCGGCCCCTTTGAACCCTTCGAGGCTCCCCCACCGGCAGTCGAACCGCTCTGCGAGCACCCGCGCCGCATCTGCCTTCCGGGCAAGCACCGTGACCTCCATATCAAGCGTTCTGAGCGCGTAGACCGCCGCAGCCGCCGCACCCCCGGCGCCGAGCACAACCGCCCGGGCGCCCCGGCGGTGGGCAAGCGGCGTCCGGACGCCCAGCCAGTCGGTGTTGTGGCCGTACAGCCTCCCTCCGCACCGGACGACGGTGTTCGCCGCCCCGATCGCCGCTGCGTGCTCGTCGACCTCATCCAGATAGCGCATCACGTCTGTCTTGAACGGGATGGTGACGGATAAGCCCTTCAGGGGGAGGAGGGAGGCGAGGCGGACGATGGTTCCGGCATCCGGCCACTCGAAGCGGGTGTAGTGATAGTTCATCCCGAAGTGCGTAAAGAGCCGGTTGTAGAGGAGCGGGCTTTTGCTGTGGCCGCAGGGGTTCCCGGCGATGCCGCATACCATGAGGCCCGGATCGCGCTCGAGCATCTCCTGAAGAGAAGGGAGGGCGAATCGATCCAGGAGGATATCCCGCTCGCGCCGCTCATCGGGGGAGAGGATGCTCCCCCCGCGGAGCTGCCCCAGGATCGTCCCCGCGACCCCGGCCGGCGTGCGATTCGCGGTATCGATGCAGGCGTCGGCCGCGCCGAGGTAGGCCCCCTTTCTCCAAAGAAGGAGCGTGCTTATCTCCTCTTCCGGAGGGAGACCGGTCAGCCCCGGCCGGTCGCTCCCGGCGATCCGCTCGTGAATGACCCCGGGCGGGGCGGTGAGGAGGAAGACCCTGCCGTGTCGCCGGAGGTCGGCGACGTTTGTCGGGTCGCATACCACCCCGCCGCCGGTGCCGATCACGCCCTCCGTATCCCGTAGCGACGCGACGACCTCCCGCTCGAGGGCGCGAAAGTGCGCCTCCCCGAGCGCCCGGAAGATCTCCGGGATCGGCATCCCTGCCCGCCGCTCGACGAGCGCATCGGTGTCGTAGAACGGCAGCCCGAGGCGATCCGCGAGGATCCGACCGACCGAGGTCTTCCCGGTCCCCCGGAAGCCGATGAGGACGACCTTCACAGCAGCCCCTCCCCATAGAGCGCCTCCCAGAACCCGGGGAAGGACTTCTCCACGCATTCGGGGTCACGGATCGCCATCCCCCCGACCGCGAGCCCGAGGACGGCAAACGCCATCGCCGTCCGGTGGTCGTCGTGCGGATCGACGGCCACCCCGTGGAGGGGTGCGGGCGTGACCGTGGGGGGGTCCTCCGTAACCTCGACTCCCGCCCCCATCCGCCGGAGGGCCTCCGCCGGCACCCCGACGCGGTCGCTCTCTTTGTACTGCC
>JAQVVW010000341.1 GCA_028698765.1 Methanoculleus sp.
CTTTAGCGTATCAGCCTTATACAGTCTGAAGATCGGGCTTACGCAGGTGATGGGCTGGCGCAGCAGGATCCGGTACATAAAATTGACGGATTTGCTGAAGAAAAGGCGCATCGGAGTAACCTCTTCCATGAGCCCGGCCTCGAGGTAGGGAGAGCCCGAGACACATTCGGGGCGGTCGCGAGCGTATGCCGTCAGAAGCGCCGGAATGTCTTCAGGCCTGAAGGTGAGGTCGGAGTCCATGGTGATGATCAGGTCGGCATTGGTCTGTGCAAACCCGGTCTTGAGCGCGGCACCCATCCCCCGGTTTTTCTCATGATTGAGTACCCGGACATCTCTGCGTCTCGCTGCAATCGCGCTGATCTTCTCAAGGGTCCGGTCTTTACTCCCGTCGTTCACAAAGATAAAGTCGAAGGTCGTATTGTACTCCTTTGCAATCTTATCGACAACCGGAAAAAGGTCGAGTTCATAGCTGTCGACGTTATCCTCTTCGTTATAGAGGGGAATTATGATCGAGATCATTACAACCTTCACTCTCAGCAATCAGTGGTAATCATATTTGCATCGGCGAGTATATCATCGATCTGTTTTAATCTATCCTCATTCTACCCGACAACCATGAAGATTGCAGTTGTTCTCGGCACACGTCCGGAGATCGTCAGGATGTCTCCGGTGATCCGTTCGTGTACCGAGCGGTCCATCGGCTTTTCTATCATCCATACCGGTCAGCATTACTCGTACGAGATGGACAGGGTCTTCTTCCGCGACCTCGAACTGCCCGATGCAACGTATAATCTTGAGGTCGGTTCCGGGACGCACGGGGCCCAGACTGCCCGCATGCTGACCGGGCTCGAGAAGATCTCATGGAGGACCCCACGACGTCGTGCTGGTGCAGGGCGATACGAACACCGTGGTTGCCGGGGCTCTTGCAACCTCGAAACTCGGCGTCCTGCTGGGTCATGTCGGGGCCGGCCTCTGGAGTTACGATCGATCGATGCCCGAGGAGATCAACCGGGTCGTTGCCGACCACCTGAGCGAACTCCTCTTTGCACCGACGGAAACTGCCGCCGCCAACCTGAGAAAGGAAGGGCGGCCCGATTCAGGGATACTGGTTACCGGCAACACCGTCGTCGATGCTGTCGTCCAAAACCTCTCGATAGCCGAGAGGGATACGTCAATCTACACTCAACTCGGCGTTGAGGCAGGTGAATACGTTCTGGTTACCGCACACCGGCAGGAGAACGTCGACAGACGGGAGAACCTCTCGGGTGTCCTGAATAGTAGAGAACCCGGAGGAAGTGAGTTTGCCGTCACGGTTCTCTACCCGATCCATCCCAGAACAAAGAAGATGATCGAGCAGTTCGGGCTCGGGGTGGTCCGTCAGGAAAGAAGATGTTCTGGGAGGTTCCCTCACAGGTTTTTCCACGTATAGTGCCGGTTCACCGCGTAGTTCCAGGCGAACGCGACGAAGATCCCGATCAGGTTCGCTGCAAGATAGTAGACCCCGGCAATATCCGCGAGAGCATAAAGAACCGCCATATTGATGACGAGCCCGCCCACCGAGACCGCCTGGAACGATGCGAACCGCTGGACCCTCCGCCCGAACCTGAGGTCTCTTGCAGATTTGAATGTCCAGACGTCGTTCCAGAAGAAGTTGTTCACGATCGAGAGCTCGATCGCGATCGCGGCAGAGATGAGGTAATAGAAGCCGGCGATCTCGGTCAGGGCGTAGAGGAGCCCCATGTTGACGAAGATGCCGGAGAGCCCGACGAGCCCGAACCGGACGATCTTCGTCCACTCGTTATAGACCGGTCCGGCCCGGCGCGTGGCCGCAAAAAGGACGATGCCGGCGCACTGCCGGAGGTAATCGACCATCGTGTCGACCCGCAGTTTGCTCTCTCCCTCCTCGCGGTCCCTGAAGACGAATGGGATCTCGACGAACGAGCGCCACCGGCCCCTGCCGAGGACCTCCATCAGGATCTTGTAACCCCGGGGCGCGAGCGGGGCGCCGGCGACGACCTCGCGCCGCACGGCAAAGAACCCGCTCACGGGATCGGTGACTTCAGGAAAGAGCATGCGCCCGAACGCCGTGGCACCGAGCGATATGACCCTCCGCTTGAGCGGCCACTGCTCGATATCCCCGCCCTTCATGTACCTGCTTCCGATGGCGATATCCGCACCGTCCCGTACCGCCTCATAGAACCGGGGGATGAGTCCCGGCGGATGCGAGAAGTCGGCGTCGATGACCTGCAGGATCTCCGAGTGCGCCGCCCCGAACCCTTCGACGACCGACTGCGAGAGGCCGTGGTCCTCCTTGCGCACGATCAGCCGTACGTTCTCGCGCCGGCCGGCGATCTCCTGCACGATCCCGATGGTGCGGTCTTTTGAGGAGTCGTCCACCACCAGGACCTCGCCGCGGATGCCGCTCTCCGAGAAGACCCCGTTCACCGCTTCGATGATCGCGGCAATATTCTCCTCCTCGTTGAATGTCGGGATGATCACCGTCAGGTCGTAAGATTCAGCCATTGGGTTCTCCCTCTAGGCCGACCTGAAGAGGAAGATCCCCGTGTGCTGCCCGACGAACTGAGTGTT